>NZ_JBXUGL010000005.1:0-117268 GCF_057180505.1 Chryseobacterium sp. HNCC26DJ241
GGAAGTTTAGAAATAATTTCCTCTACAATTTCTTCTGGAGTTTTATTATCTGTGTCGATAATGATTTTTGCTTGATTATAAAAAACGTTTCTTTCAAAGAGATGTTTTGCTACAAATTCAGGAAGTTGGTCATTTTCAATATGAGCAATGAGTGGTCTTTTTGCCTTTTGTCTAAGAAGCCTTTCCGTCAGTGTCATAACAGAGGCTCTTAGAAATATGCTTATAGAATTTTCGTTGATTAGTTGGATATTATCATAATAAACAGGAGTGCCACCACCTACACTGATTACAGTTGATTTTTCATTTTTCAAAATCTCTTCCAGCAAGTCTTTTTCTTGCTTTCTAAAGTAGATTTCTCCTTTTTTTTGGAAAATTTCTGTGATACTTAGCTGATGTTTATCAGTTATTGCTTTATCCAGATCAATTAATTTAAAATCGAGCTCTTTGCTTAAAATTTTGGAAATGTGGGATTTACCACTTCCCATGTATCCAATAAGAGAAATAAGCATGTTTATTTTTTTTTACAAATTTCTAAAAAAATTTTGAGAATTTAAAAAAAGCCTTATCTTTGCACCACTTTAAAACAAAGCATAATTGTTTTGGAGACCTGGTAGCTCAGCTGGTAGAGCAATACACTTTTAATGTATGGGTCCTGGGTTCGAATCCCAGCCAGGTCACATAAAGAAAAATCCGTAAATCTTTACGGTTTTTTTTTGCCTGCGTGGTGAAATTGGTAGACACGCCATCTTGAGGGGGTGGTTTCCTAAGGATGTGCTGGTTCGAGTCCAGTCGCAGGCACGATAAAATATATTTTAATTATTAATTTTTAATTACTAATTAGAAGACCTGGTAGCTCAGCTGGTAGAGCAATACACTTTTAATGTATGGGTCCTGGGTTCGAATCCCAGCCAGGTCACTTTCAAAAAATTTTTCATATTAATATTTTGTGATTTGGTGTTCGAAGATTTTCTTTTAAAGGAAATCTTCGATTTTTTTTTAGGAAAAAGCTAAAAAAAGACTGTCTCACCTTGGAAACAGTCTATAGTTTTTGGAATTTCTTTATTAGTCTAGATGTATATTATCAATAAGACGCACTTCATTTACAAAAACAGCTATGAATGCGCAATAGTTCTGATCTTTGTAAAAGAAATCGGTTTCTTTTAGATCCTTTTCGTTGGCAATAATAAAATATTCAAGTTCCATATCTTTTAGATCTTTGAAAATTTCATTCACCCTTTTATTAATTTCAGGAATTGTAATAATTCTAAACCAATCGTTTACTTTATTTAAAGTTTCATGGATTATTTTTGCCGCCTTTCGTTGGTCTTTTGAAAGTCTTTCATTTCTGGAGCTCATTGCAAGCCCGTTTTCTTCACGATAAATGGCAACTCCGTGTATTTTTATTGGAAGACGAAGTTTTTCTACCATTTTTTTGATAATAGCCAACTGCTGAAAATCTTTTTCTCCGAAATAAGCATTGTCTGGTTTTACTTGTCGGAATAATTCTTCTACTACAGTTCCAACTCCATTAAAATGTCCCGGACGAAATTTTCCTTCCATTTCGTTTTCCAAACCATCAAAATCATATTCTTTACTTTTTAATCCATCCGGATAAATATCGGAAACCTTTGGAATATATACAGCATCTACAAGTCCTGACTTTTCAAGAATTTTAAGATCTGTTTCCACATCGCGCGGATATTTTTCAAAATCCTGACTGTTGTTGAACTGGGTAGGATTTACAAATATGGAAGAAATGACCAAATCATTTTCTTTTCGGGCATTTTCGTAAAGAGAAATATGTCCCTGATGAAGAGCACCCATTGTTGGAGCAAATCCGATTTTTTTACCCATTTCCTTATTTCTTTCAATGTAATCCTGCAGAGGTTTTTTACTTCTGAATACTTCCATAAACTAAAACATTATCTGATGACGTAAAAGTATAAAAAATCCTTTCAGATTTTAAAAGTGAATCGAAAATAATTTTTGAATCTATGCTGTAACTCATAAAAATTGTTAATTGGAAAATAATATTGTAAATTTTTGTAATTTTGCAATCCTAAAGCGTTTGCATATTAAGATGTAAACATAGAAGAAAAATACAATCTATGCCGAATCAGAAGATTTTATACATCACCACCGAGATGTTTCCGTATCAGGAAGAAAGTAATATGGCGAAAATGGTGAATAAAATGGCTCTAAAAATGCATCAGGAAGGTAACGATGTGAGAGTTTTTATGCCGAAGTTTGGACAAATCAGTGAAAGAAAGTTCCAGCTTCATGAAGTAATACGCCTTTCCGGAATGAATATTATTATTAATGATCTGGATCAGCCATTAATTATTAAAGTAGCTTCTCTTCCGGGCGAAAGACTTCAGGTCTATTTTATTGATAACGAAGAATATTTTAAAAGAAAGCAATATTATAGAGATGAAGAAGGAAACCTTTTTGAAGATAATGCTGAAAGAGCTGTATTTTTTGCAAGAGGTGTTTTGGAAACAATCAAAAAATTGAACTGGGTTCCGGATATTATTCACCTTAATGGATGGATGTCTTCTTTTATCCCGGTCTATCTAAAAAAATTCTATAAAAACGATTATTATTTTAATAATACAAAACTTGTATTATCGGTATACAATGAAGAAGATGCACAACTTGATGAAAAAATTGCGGAAATTCTAAAGTTTGATAATATTGAGGATATTCAGGCGTTAAGTAATCCGGGATTTAGAAGTTTTGTCTCAGAAAGCATGGATCTGGTAGATGCTATTGTGAAAGGCGATGAGTTTTTGGAAAAAGAGTTGGATGAATCGTATAAAAATGCAGATGTTCCAAAATTTGAATATAAAGATGCAGATTCTATCGGGCAAGTGTATAATACAATAGAACAATTAAATTAATGATAAAAAATATTAAAAATTTCTTCAATATTACTTCTGCCCTTGTTTTAGGTAGTATTATGTTGTTGAACTGTGAACCGGATGCAGATACTCTCGGTTCTCAATTTTTTACGGGTGCTGAAGGTGTAGATGCATCATATCCACTTATTGCTTATAATTTTGATAATCACGATTCCATTCGCTCAGATGCGGCTAGATTGGACAGTGTAGTTTTAGGAGCTTTTACTGAACCACGGTTCGGGATGCAAAAGGCAGATTATGTTACTCAGGTTCGTCTTTCTGCTTATGATCCGGATTTTGGGGATAATCCTGTTTTGGATTCTGCTGTAATGGTAATAAAGCCATCTTATTATACAGCTGCGGATTCTATTACTACAACTACTACAGAAGATTATACTTATAATGATGCATCCAATACAAATGTGGCTGCTAAAAAAGTAGTAACTAACTATAAAGTTAAGAAATATGGGAAAGCCAAGATAGGTGGAAACGCTACGGTTTTCAATATTAAAGTAAATGAAGTAAATGACTTTCTTGGTGCAGCTACTGATAAAGTATTATCAAATAAAACTGTGACAGTTGGAAATGTAATCGGATCCAAACAATTTAAAGGAAGTATTACCTCGGTTAAAATTACAAAAGATTCTGATGGTTCTGAACTTTATAATAGAGATGCTAATTTGAGAATCCCATTAGATTCTACTTTCTTTCAAAATAAGATCATAAAAAAAGAAGATGCTCCGGAATTGGCAGATGCGGCATCTTTTATCAGATATTTTAAAGGTTTGAAAATTTCTGTTCAGGAAAATGATGGATATTTGTTTAAATATACTCCTAATTCTGTAGAAATTAATTTGTATTACAAACAAGATAAAGTAGAAGGTACAACTACAACCCGTGTTTCAAAGGTTTATGCCTTGAGTTTGGGATCTTCTAACACGCACTTTTCTCAATTTACTTATGACAGACCAGCATCATTTTTACCTACTAATGATGTCGTAAATGGAGATGATAAATTATTCCTGCAAGGAATGGGTGGTCCAGGTGCAGGTTTTAGAATTCCGGCTACTACAATTGCTTCTTTGAAAAGTAAATTCCAAAATGATAAAATCGGAATTATTTCTGGAAAAATCAGAATTTATACTGACGAAAATCCTTTGAATACTACTTATGCTAAACCTAATTACTTTGTAGTTCGACAAAAAGATTTATATACTTTCCTTACGGATATGTCGACTTTGGCTAGTTCCGGTTTGTATAATTTGATAAAGTCATATAATTTGAGCAGCAATCAAACATATTACGATATAGGGATTACCCAGACATTGAAAAATATTATTGAAAAAAATGAAGAAAACAAAGATATTATTATCAATGTAGGGAATTATACCTATGATAATGCAGGTAATCTATTGGGAGGTTATTTCCCTAATATTGCCCAAAATTATAATACAAGATCTTATACGCCGAATAGAGCAGTATTTTTAGGCACAATTACTAATACTGGAGATCCTTTATATAGTAAAGGAGCAAAACTTTTAATTACATACGGACAAAAATAAAATAACAAATACAGAATATAAATATGTGTGGAATAGTTGGTTACACAGGTTTTCAGGATGCTTATGAAGTGGTAATTAATGGATTGAGAAGGTTAGAATATAGAGGATATGACAGTGCAGGAATTGTACTGGATAAAGAAAATAGTGATTTTAAAGTTGCCAAAACAAAAGGTAAAGTAGATGATTTAGTCGCTATTTCCAAAGATATGAAAGGAACAGCTCATGTCGGAATGGGGCATACAAGATGGGCTACACATGGAGTTCCGAGTGACAGAAATTCGCACCCGCATATCTCCAATAATGGAAAGATAGCATTGGTACATAATGGTATTATCGAAAATTACGACACCATTAAAATCATGCTTACAGAAAAAGGGTATACTTTCAAATCTGAAACGGATACTGAAATTCTCGTAAATCTTATTGAATATTTTATGGATGTTAATCAGGAAACTGATTTCCCATCTGCTGTAAGATATGCATTGAATGAAGTATATGGAGCTTACGCTATTACTGTGATGCATGATGATTTCCCGGGAGTTTTGGTTGTTGGGAGATTAGGCTCTCCTTTAGCAATAGGTTTGGGCGATAAAGAATATTTTATTGCTTCAGATGCTTCTCCTTTTGTAGAATTTACAAAAGAAGCTGTTTATCTGGAAGAAGGACACATGGCTACGATCTCTTTAGAAAATGGTGTAGATATCCGAACGATTAAAGATAATGAAAAGATAGTCCCTGAAGTTCAGGAATTGAAATTTAGCTTGGAGCAAATTGAAAAAGGAGGCTATGAGCATTTCATGTTAAAAGAAATTTTTGAGCAGTCAAAATCTATTCATGACACATTGAGAGGAAGATTATTAGTAGATGAAGGTATTATTAAAATGGCCGGAATCTGGGATCACCTTGAAAAAATAAATAATGCTAAAAGGATTATCATAATTGCATGTGGAACTTCTTGGCACGCAGGTTTGATAGGAGAGTACCTTATTGAAGAATTTGCAAGAATTCCGGTGGAGGTAGAATATGCTTCGGAATTCCGATACAGAAATCCAATTATTACAGACAAAGATGTAGTGATTGCTATTTCACAATCTGGAGAAACAGCAGATACAATGGCGGCTCTAAAATTAGCCAAAGAAAAAGGAGCATTCATTTACGGAATTTGTAATGTTGTAGATTCTTCAATTGCAAGAATTACAGATGCAGGTTCTTATACACATGCCGGTCCTGAAATCGGAGTAGCTTCTACAAAAGCATTCACAGCACAGCTTACAATTTTATCTCTTATAGCACTTAAATTAGGAAAGCATAATGGAAATTTGAGTAATCAAGAGTTTATGAGATTGATTACAGAATTAGATAATATTCCTAAAAAGGTAGAAGAAGTTCTAAATGCAACGCATGAAATCACCAAAGAAATTGCAAAAGATTTTATAAATGCTCAGAATTTCCTTTATTTAGGAAGAGGCTATAATTTTCCTGCAGCATTAGAAGGTGCATTAAAGCTTAAAGAGATTTCATATATCCACGCAGAAGGATATCCTGCAGCAGAAATGAAGCATGGTCCAATTGCTTTAATTGATGAGAATATGCCAATTGTTATTATTGCTCCTAAACAAGGACATTATGACAAAATTGTGAGTAATGTTCAGGAGATCAAAGCCAGAAAAGGAAAAGTAATAGCAGTAGTTAATAAAGGAGATGAGCAGGTAGCTTCTATGGCAGATTATGTGATTGAGTTTCCTGAAACATCAGAATGCTTTTCACCAATATTAGCTTCTATTCCATTACAATTGTTAGCATATTACATTGCAGTATATAGAGGAGCCAATGTAGATCAGCCGAGAAACTTAGCAAAATCAGTTACTGTGGAATAATTTTTCTGCTAAAACAAAATAATTTAAAAAAAAATACGTTTTGCAAAAAAAATGACATTTGTTCATTGAAAAAATTATATATTTACCGCTTAATTTCAAAAATCAGCATGAAAAGGATATTTCTTGTAGTATTATCAGCCGCTTTTTTAGTATCATGTTCCAAAGGTGGAAAGTCCGGATCTGGAAAACCGGGCTCTAAAGGAGAGCTAATTCCCAGAAAAAAATCAAAGTCTTTTGTAGCCGAAAGACCTTACGGTATGGTTGCAATTCCGGCAGGATCATTTGTTATGGGGATGGCAGACACAGACTTTACCAATACCCCGGAAAAAGCAAATCTTAAAACTGTTACTGTTTCTTCATTTTTTATGGATGAAAGTGAAACTACTAATGCTGAGTATCGCTTATTTGTAGAATATGTAAGAGACTCCATAGCTAGATCTCTTTTAGCTGAAGCAGCAGGAGATGGAGGTTCTGATGGAAATGGGACTGGAATTGGTGACTACGCTTATGCTTCTAAAAAAGCTGGAGAAGAGAAAAATGCTTACCAGGAATTTATGGAGAGCAAAGGAGGAAGAGATGGTTATGACCCCTCTAAGAAATTGGATTGGAGTGTTCCTTTGAAATGGAAAACTTCTGATTATCCTGATGTTCAGTATGCAGAAATTTTAGAATCCATGTATTTGCCTTCTGATCAAAGAATTAATAATGAAAGAGTTATAGATTCACGTAAGCTATTATATTCTTATCAATGGGAAGATGTAGAAACTGCCGTTAAAGATAAATCAAGAGGTACAAACTATCTGAAAAAAGAAAGTATTGCTGTATATCCGGATACTACGGTTTGGGTTAAAGATTTTAATTATGCATATAACGAGCCTCTTTACGATGGATATTTCTGGCATAGCGCTTATAATAATTATCCTGTTGTAGGAGTTACTTGGGATCAGGCAAGAGCATATTGTAATTTTAGATCAAAACTAAAATCTGATTATAATGAATCTCTGAAAAAGAAAAAGCAAAAACCAATGGCTTTCCGTCTACCAACAGAAGCTGAATGGGAATATGCGGCAAGAGGTGGTAAAGAAAATGCAACTTATCCATGGGGCGGACCTTATTTACAAGATGACAGAGGTTGCTATCTCGCAAACTTTAAGCCTAAAAGAGGAAATTATATAGAAGATGATAAAAAAGGAACGTATACCTACACATCTCCTATAAGATCTTTCCCTAAAAATGGATATGGTTTATATGATATGGCTGGAAATGTAGCAGAATGGACAGAATCTCCATACAATAATTCAACTTATGAGTTTTCTTCTACACTTAATCCATATCTTTCAAATCAAGCATATAGAGATCCTAAGAAAAGTGTAAGAGGTGGTTCTTGGAAAGATGTAGGATATCTTTTAATGACGGGTTACAGAGATTACGAAATGAAAGATTCTGCAAGAAGCTATATCGGTTTCAGAACTGTACAGGATATTCCTGAAGGATCTGCAAAATTAAAAAGAAGAACAAAATAAAAAAGACTATATAAAATAATTATTAACGATTTAAAAAATTTAAAACATGTTTAAAACTAAAGAGGCGTGGATGAATTTCGCGTATTCCTTCGGAGCAGCTATTGTAATTCTTGGTGCACTTTTCAAACTTACACACTGGCATTTCGGATTCATTACTGGTAACGTTGCACTTGCAGCAGGTCTTATCACAGAAGCAATTATTTTCTTAATTTTTGCCTTCGATCCACCAAAAACCGAGGAATCTTATGCTTGGGAAAATGTTTACCCTGAGCTTTTAGACAAAGATGCTAAACCAAATCCAAGACATTCTACTAGTATGCAAATTGCTGAAGTGAAAGAAGTGGAAAGCTCTTTATCAGATAAATTAGATAAAATGTTAGAAGATGCAAAACTTGATGTAGGTTTATTTGAAAGACTTAGAACAGGAATTGATAAATTTTCAAACTCAGTAGATCAGATCAATCAAACAGTAGATGTTTCTGCAACTACCCATAAATATAATGAGCAATTGAATAAAGCTGCTCAGCAAATGGAAAACATCAATGCATTGTATGCTTTACAGTTAGAGCATGGAAAAGCTCAATCTGAATATAGCAAAAAATATGTAGAAGATCTTCAAAAATCTGCATCTCAGTCAGAAAAATTCAATGAGGAACTTCTAGGTTTAACTTCTAACCTCAATAATCTTAATAGAGTTTACGGCGGTATGTTGAACGCGATGAAGTCTTAATTTCCGGACATTTTAAATATTTATAATTATTAAAAAAATTTATTAGAATGGCACAAGGAAAACAGACACCACGTCAGAAGATGATCAACCTGATGTATCTCGTCTTCATTGCAATGCTTGCAATGCAGATCGACCAGGAGATCATCCGTTCATATAACGATACCAATCAGTCTCTTACAGATACCAGACAATTGGTAGAATTTAAAAATGACAAAATTTTTGAAAGAACTTTACAGGCTAAAGCTCAATCTTCTCCAGATACTTATGCAACACCATTGCAAAATTATGGAGTTTTGAAGCAAAAAACGAATGACTTAATTAGCTTTATTGAAGGAATCAAAGGCAACCTTAAAAAAGGTGCAGAATACGATGATAAATTAAATGTAGAAGATAATTTTGCAGCATTAAACAATACTGAACCTTCTTCATCTACATTCTTTAATGATTCTAATGAAAACTCTCCATCTAAAACTTCGTTAGACCTGAAAAAGAAAGTTGAAGATTTGAGAAAATATATTGCAGATACATTCGGACCTCAACCTGAAATGAAAGACGTTGTTAAAAGAGCAAATGCAACATTAGTTACAGATTTTCCAAAAGGTGAAAAAAGAAATAATAAAGACTGGCTTCAGTATAAATTTTACGGTCAGCCTCTTATTGCGGCTTTGTCTAACCTTGAGGTAATAGAATCAAGTGCAAGAAACGTACAATCCGATGCATTGGTAATGATGCTTCAGGAAAAAGTGGATGCAGATATTAAATTTAACGCGTTTGAAGCTATTGTTTCTGCTCCAACTGTTACACTTCAAGGAGAACCAGCATTAGCTAAAGTTGTAATTGGTACGTATGCAAGTACAATTCCTGGATTATCTATTTCTGGAGTTGATAAAGTTGAAAATGGAATGGGATATAAAACGCTTAATACTTCTGGTATTGGTGCACAAACATTTAGTGGTAATATTACATTTAGCGATGCTAATGGTAAACCAATTAGTTTACCGTTTACTCACACCTATAATGTAATTGCCGGTAAAGAAACGGTTGCATTTGAAAGTGGGGCTCTTCTTTCTGCAGATAAGATGCAGGTTTTATATAGAGGATTACCAAACCCAATTTCCGGATCTATTTTAGGTGCTGATAATACACAAACATCACTTTCTGCTTCAGGTGCATCAGTTTCCAAAGCAGGAAATGGTAAATGGACGGTAACTCCTGGAGCTGGAGCAACTTCTACTCTTACTATTTCAGGAAAAGGACCTAAAGGTCAGGCGATATCTCAAGCGTTTACATTCAGAATCAAAAATGTACCACCACCAGTTGGACAAATTAGAGGAGAATCTGTTGTAAGTATGCCTGCTTCTTCTGTTCCTAATCAAACTGTAACAGTTGCAATGCCTGATTTCGACTTCCCGGTATCATTTACAGTTAATAGCTTTATGTTTAAAGTTCCAGGTAGAGCAGCAATGGTTGTAAATGGAAGTTCTATGAGTTCTGTAGCTCCATTGATGAAGAATGTAAGAAGTGGAGATATTGTATCTGTATACAATATTAGTGCAACGGCAACCGGTCTTGGAAATCAAGTTTTAAAAAGAATACCACCGATTGTAATAAACGTTCAATAATTACGTTATAATCATATTTAAGTTTCTATAAAGATGAAAAAGATATTAATTCTGTTTTTGGCTTTAAGTTTTTTAGGAGCTAATGCTCAAACTAAAAAGAAAAAATCTAGAAAGAAAAAAGCAAAGACGACAAAAACTGTTAATGCAGCAGCTGAAAATACAGATGCTAATGCCGCTAATACGACAAATGTAGACGCTCTGGTTGATGCATATGCAAAACCTGCTGTTGAGGAAGATCCAGGTGAACCTATTAATTCTCTATCTATTTTGAATGCAAAATCGCCTTCATCTTTTAGAAAATATAGAGATATGAACGTAATCAAAAAAGGAGATTCTTTGGTTTCTGTTAAAACAAAACCATTAGATTATGGATTCATTAATGATAAAGATATTTTGAAGAGTATTGTAGTTTGGGAAATTATTGATTTGAATGATAAAATCAATCAGCCTATTTATCATAATGAGGATGGTTTGGTTTCCCAAAATAAATCTCTATATCAGACTCTTTTTGATGCAATTATGGATGGAAGAATTAAGGAGGTTTATGATGATGAATTATTCCAAATTAAAATTGCTCCAGATCAAATATCAAAAAGAATTGTTTATGAAACCATGAACAATGCGGGAGTTGATAAAAGAAATGAATTAGGTAGAGAATTGACTCCGGATGAAGCAAAAGAGTATATTGATCGATATGAGGTAAAGACTGAAAATGTAAAACTCATCAAAGTGAAAGGTCTTTGGTATATTGATAGGAGAGATGGACAAATGAAGTACAGACTTTTAGGAATTGCTGCAATGGGTAAAGATCCTACAACAATGGGACAAGTTGGACCTGATGGACAACCTCTATTCACAGATGATGCTATGATTGATCTTTTCTGGGTTTGGTATCCTAGTGCAAGAGAAGTATTAGCAAATACTGTGGTTTTCAACAGCAAAAACCTAGCTTCTGATATTACATTTGATGATATTCTTAATGCAAGAAGATTTTCATCCATCATTTATAAATCTGATAATGGTTTGGGTAATGGTGTTATTAAGGATTATATTCCTAGTGACGCAGATGCGCAGCTTGAAGAGAGTGATCGTATCAAGAATCAAATTCTTCAGATGGAAAATGATATGTGGAACTATTAAAAATTATTTTGATAATATCCTAAATCCTGAGTATTTTTACTCAGGATTTTTTTATGAAACATATAGATTACATTATTGTAGGTGATGGCTATGCAGGATATTTTTTTGCTCATCAACTTATCAAGAACCGAAAAACTTTTCTTCTATTTTCCGGAACATCAAGATCAGCTTCTCGTGTTTCGGCGGGGATTATCAATCCGGTTGTTCTAAAGAAGTTTACTACTTTTTGGCTTGCTCAGGAGCAGCTTGATTTTTTGAAAAAAACTCTTTCTGAGATTGAGGTGTATACACACAGAAATTATTTGATTTCTGAGACTGTTCATAGGGTTTTCCATGATGAGAATGAAAAAAAATTGTGGTTGAAGAAATCTTACGATGAAAAATTGTCTCCATTTTTGAGTGACGAATTTCAATCATTTTCTACTATTAATAATCCATTTGGTACAGGAGAAGTAAAGCAATCGGCGAGATTGGATGTGCAGAATTTTTTTAAGGATTTTGAATTTTTTCTAAATGAAAATGGCTTATTAATTAAGGAAGATTTTAATTATGAATTTTTGCAACCATTAGAGAATGTCTATAAAGATATACATTTTGAAAAAGTGGTATTTTGTGAAGGAATAAATGTAATACAGAATCCATTTTTTTCGGATATTCAGTTGAGTCCAAATAAAGGTCATCATTTAAAATTAAAACTCTCAGAAAAATTAGAAAATAATGTTACTTTTAAAAAGAAACATTTTCTTTTTCCGCTTGACGATGAAACTTATTATTATGGAGGAACTTATGATCGTGAAAAAACAGATAATGGTATAGATGAATCTGCTGTAGAACAATTGCTGAATGGTTTGTCCGAAATATACTCACCATCATTTGAAGTAGCTTCTATTGAATATGGTTTCCGCCCTACAGTGAAAGATAGAAGACCAATTTTAGGAGAACATTCTCAATTTAAAAATTTGTATGTATTTAATGGTTTGGGAGCAAGAGGGATTTTAAATGGTTGTTACTTTTCTAAAGAACTTTTTGATCTTATTGAATATGGAAAATCTTTATCACCGGAAGTAGATATTAGAAGATTTAATTAGATAATTCCAATGATAAAGTTTATTTTTGTCTGGTATTTTTTTTCATTTTTAAATATTAGAAAAAATATGAAAGTTTAGTGTATATTTATGAATGAAATTCTATATAATAGTTTATATTTGCAACCTATTTTTATCAATTTAAATAATAAAATTTATGAAAGAACTAGTCGAAAAAATCAACGCAGAATTTGAAGCTTTTACAAAAGAAGCTTCTCAACAGGCAGAAAAAGGAAATAAAGCTGCCGGAACAAGAGCAAGAAAATCAGCTTTGGAATTAAGCAAATTGTTTAAAGAATTCCGAAAAGTGTCTGTAGAAGAAGCTAAGAAATAATTTTAATCCCTGTTTCCAAGAAGCAGGGATTATTTTTTACAATAAAATATGTGAGAGAATAAAAATTGAACATTATAGTTTCAGTTGCTTTCAGATAACATACAAAAAAATCCTCAAAAAGAGGATTTATTATATTTCTCATTAAAGAATCATTACTTTTCCAAAATTCTTTTAACAGCATCTTTCACTGCAAAAGAATCTATTTTATATTTGTGCATCAATTCTTCAGGAGTTCCGGATTCACCAAAAGTATCTTGAACTGCTACAAATTCCTGTTTTGCAGGATGTTTTCTTGCCAGTAATCCTGAAACAGATTCTCCTAAACCTCCAATATAGTTATGTTCTTCTGCTGTTACTACTTTTCCGGTTTTAGCTACAGATTTTAAAATAATTTCTTCATCTAAAGGTTTAATGGTATGAATATTTATCACTTCACAAGAAATACCTTCTTTTTCCAATTCATCGGCTGCGACTAAAGACTCCCAAACCAAGTGTCCTGTTGCTATAACTGTTACATCATTTCCTTCCTGAAGCAATATACCTTTACCTATTTCAAAAGGCATATCTTCCGGAATAAAAACCGGAACTACCGGTCTTCCAAAACGAAGATAAACCGGGCCTTCAAATTCTGCTATAGCTAATGTTGCCGCTTTTGTCTGATTATAATCACAAGTATTGATAACCGTCATTCCCGGAAGCATTTTCATAAGTCCGATGTCTTCCAAAGTTTGGTGCGTTGCTCCATCCTCACCCAAAGTAAGACCGGCATGAGAAGCACAAATTTTTACATTTTTTCCAGAATATGCTATAGATTGACGAATCTGATCATAAACACGACAAGTAGAAAAATTAGCGAATGTTCCGGTGAAAGGAATTTTTCCATTGATGGTTAATCCGGCTGCAATTCCCATCATATTGGCTTCTGCAATTCCCACCTGAATGAAACGTTCCGGAGCTTTTTCAATAAATTTCTCCATTTTCAGAGAACCGATTAGGTCAGCACAAAGAGCCACTACATTAGGGTTTTTATCGGCAAGTTCAGCAAGTCCTGCTCCAAAACCACTTCTTGTATCTTTTTTTTCAGTATATGTATATTTCATTTTTTTGCTTTAAGATTAGTAATCATCCGGAGCTTCCAGATAAAGTTGCTTCAATCCATTTTCCAATTGCTCTGCATTAGGCGCTTTTCCGTGCCAAGCATGAGTTCCCATCATATAATCTACACCAAATCCCATTTCGGTATGAAGAATAATGGCAACTGGTTTTCCGTTTCCGCTTTCTGATTTTGCCTTTTCCAGAATCGCGATTACTGCTTCCAGATCATTTCCATTTTTCTCTTCCAGAACTTTCCATCCGAATGCTTCCAGCTTAGCGTGAAGATCACCTAAAGAAAGAACCTTATCTACATCTCCGTCTATTTGACGATTGTTATAATCTATGGTTGAAATGAGATTGTCTACTTTATTGTGAGCTGCGAACATTAACGCTTCCCAAATTTGCCCTTCTTGTAATTCTCCATCGCCATGAAGTGAAAATACAAGATTTTTGTCTCCATTCAATTTTTTTCCAAGAGCAGCACCTATAGCAACGGATAAACCTTGTCCCAAAGATCCGGATGCAATACGAACTCCAGGTAAACCTTCATGCGTAGTTGGATGTCCTTGAAGTCTGGTATTTAATTTTCTGAATGTTTTCAGTTCTTCCACAGGAAAAAATCCGAAACGTGCAAGAGTGGAATAGAAGACAGGCGAAATATGCCCGTTGGAAAGAAAGAATAAATCTTCGTTTTTACCTTCCATTGCAAATGGAAGTTTATATTCCATCACTTTTCCATAGAGTGCTGTAAAGTATTCTGTACAGCCAAGACTTCCACCAGGATGTCCCGAATTTACAGCGTTTACCATTCTTAAAATGTCCCTTCGGATTTGCTTTGTAAGGGATTTCAGCTCTTCAATATTTTTACTCATTAAATTTGATTTAAGGTTTCGCGAAAATACAATTTTTTGGTGGTTTTATAAAATGAAAAATTTCGTTATAAATTGTCGAAATCATTAGCAATCATATCTATAGTGTTGTAAATATCTCATAAAAATAAATCCGGCATTTAGCCGGATTTGCTTATTTTTTTCTGATAAGCCAAAGACCTATAAATGTGAGTAAACCATTCACGATCAATAGTTCCAAACCTATTTTAAAATTTCCGAAGATATTTTCCTGATATTTATCTATAAAGAAAGAAATTACAGGTGCAGTAATACAAACAAAAGGAACCAGCTTATCATGGATATTATATTTTGTAAATATTCCAAAAGCAAAAAGCCCGAGAAGAGGCCCGTATGTAAATCCGGCAAGTTTCAGAATCAGTCCGATCATGGAATTATCATTGATAATTTTAAAAATAATAACCATAACCAGGAATGAAAGAGCGACTATCAAATGTACATTTTTTCTGAATTTTTCCTTTTTCTTATCACTCCATTCTTTTTCTTTTAATCCAAAGACGTCAATACAAAGAGACGAAGTAAGTGCTGTCATTGCTCCATCTGCACTTGGAAATAAAGCGGAGATCAAAGCAATAATAAAAATAATGGAAATGAAAGGAGGCATATGATTTAATGCAATATCAGGAAAAAGTTGATCTCCGGAACTTGCTACATTTTCACGTACTCCGTATAAATGTAATAATCCTCCCATATAAAGGAAAAGTGAAATCACACCTAATAAAATAAATCCGAGAGTGACCATATTTTTTTGGGAATCTTTCAATTTTGTTACAGAAAGACTTTTTTGCATCATTTCCTGATCAATCCCTGTCATAGTAATAGTGATAAAAGCTCCAGCCAAAACTTGCTTAATAAAAAAACTTTTATCGTTAAAGTCTGTTCCGAAAATTTTGGTGTACCCTTTTTCGCTCATTGCGGTTATGCTTTCTCCCACATTCAGGTCAAGATGATTCAGCATATAGAAAGTACAAATAATAAGACCTAAAAGCATACAACTGGTCTGCAAAGTATCTGTCCATACAATGGTTTTTACACCGCCTTCATAGGTGTAAAGAATGATCATTGCAAGGATAACTAATGTTGTGATAATAAAAGGAACACCTAAACTTTCCAGTATTGTTGTTTGCAAAATATTTACTACCAAATATAATCTTGCAGTTGCACCTATCAATCTGGAAACGATAAAAATCCATGCTCCGGATTTGTAGGACAGTAATCCCATTCTTTGTCGCAAATATCCATAAATTGAAGTAAGCTGTAAGCGATAATAAAGAGGAAGAAGAATATAAGCAATGGTAAAATATCCGATTAAATATCCGATAGTAACCTGCAAATATCCAAAATTGTCTTTTCCTACAGCTCCAGGAACTGATACAAATGTAACCCCCGAAAGCGAGGTTCCGATCATTCCAAATGCTACCAACATCCAGTTGCTTTTCCTGTTTCCTATAAAGAAACTATCATTGTTACTGTTTTTTCCGGTTCTAAAGGCTACCAAAAGTAAAAGACCAAAATAAGCAAGGATAATCAACAATAACAAGACTGGAGACATAATTTATGATTTTTTAAAATTTCACAAATATAGTTTTTTTATTGAAAGATGGATACAGAACATAAGAAGATGAACGTATTTCTTTTTTTATTCTAATTGGTACAATTTCTATCAAATGAGGCTCAAAATTTCTATTTTTTTCATTATTGTACTGAATTATTTTTATCCATTTGAAAAAGTTTTTGTTGTTATTTTATTCATCTAATACTTTTTCAATTCTTTGGTCAGGAATTAGCCAGATCAAAGCAACTATATAATAAAAAGCAACAGCAATATAAGGATAAAAGAATGAGGTAATTACTCCTAAAATATATAATATAAGGGATGCATACTCTTTGAATTTGGATCCAAGTGCTTCTTTCAATTTAGATTGTTTGCCTTCATTTCTGATGGCCACATGTTCCAAAATTGTATACGCTATTGCGCACATTATCAGTCCAATTCCATATGTAGCAACAGGATTTTTTGCAAAATGAGTTTCGCCCATCCATTCCGTTGCAACAGGCATTAAAGAAAGCCAAAATAATAAATTTAAATTTGCCCAAAGTACACTACCATTTACCTTTTTTATAACTTGAAAAAGATGGTGATGATTATTCCAATAGATTCCTATATAAATGAAACTGAAAATATAAGCTAAAAATTTAGGAACAAGGGGTTTAAGATTTTCCCAACTATTTCCTTCAGGCATTTTTAATTCTAAAACCATTATGGTAATAATAATGGCTATAACCCCATCACTAAAGGCCTCTAATCTTCCTTTAGTCATTAACTTTTCATTTGATTTTTAAAATTCGCAATTTTTTCGTTCAGTTCGTTTAGAAGATCTTGATTGGTAATGCCTTTTTCGGAATCAAAATTTTCGTAAAATTTTGGAAGAGAAAATGTTTCCTTTATGTCAGCATCAAATTGTGGGAAAAAAGTTTTTGCTGTATTCATCACATTTCCACCGCCAAAACCACCGGGAGAAGTACTCATCAGAAACATCTTTTTGCCTTGCCATACTTTTACATTAATCCTTGAAGCCCAATCAAAAATATTTTTAAAAGCTGCCGAGTAAGATCGGTTATGTTCTGCAAGAGAACAAATAATGGCTTCACATTCTTCAATATCTTTCAGAAATTGGTATGCTTGATCCGGAAACCCACTTTTTTCAAGGTCTACCGAAAATACAGGCATGGAATAATCATTTAGATCAATTAAATTGATGTCATCCTCTGTAAAACTTTTCAAAACAAATTTTACTAATTCTCTATTTATAGAAGTAGAAGATGTACTACCTGCAAATGCTAAAATTTTCATAATAATTTTTTTTGCAAATCTAATGAATAACCAAAATAAATAAGGTTTATTTGATTTTCTTTTACAGATTTTAAAGTTATTTTCTGTTTAGAATAGCTTTCGGAAGCGGTACATATTCTTTATCATCATCAGGAATTTTTGGGAAAGCATCTGTATTCTGATCATGCCAGTTTACTTTTGCTTCTTCTATTTTTTCTTTGTCTGAACTTACAAAATTCCAGAAAATATAACGTTCTTCAGAAAAAGGTTCACCTCCGAATAGATAAATTGTAGTATCGTCATTTATTTCAAACTCGCAAAGAGAAGTATTTTTAGAGATTAAAAGCTGTTTCGTTCCGTAGGTATTTCCTTCAATATTTACACTTCCGTTCAGTACATACATTCCCACTTCTCCAAAAAGTTCACTTCCAATATTTATTTTCTGTTTGCTTTTGGTTTTGATTTCAACAAAATACAATTTACTATGAACAGGAACCGGAGATTTTTTTCCGAAAACTTCTCCAGCAATCAGTTTAAACTGAACTTCACCATCTTTCCAAACCGGAATTTCGTCTGTTTCGATATGAAAAAAAGAAGGCTCACTTTGTTCCAATTCTTTCGGAAGTGCAATCCAAATTTGAAATCCGTGAAGACAACGTTCGGAATTTCGTAAATATTCCGGCGTTCTTTCAGAATGTACAACGCCTTTTCCGGCCGTCATCCAATTGACAGCACCGGGTTTTATTTCAACAGCGCTTCCCAAACTGTCCCGATGAAAAATAGAACCTTCAAATAAATACGTCAAAGTGGAAAGTCCGATATGTGGATGCGGCGGAACATCAAAATTTTGATATTCCTTTAAACAAGTCGGTCCCATATGATCGATAAATATAAAAGGTCCTACTGAACGCTTTTCACGAAACGGAAGTAATCTTCCCACTAAAAAATTTCCTATATCTGCGGCTCTTTCTTCAATGATCAAGCCAATATTTGACATCATTTTATACTAATTAATTTATTTCAAAAATAGTAAATTTAAACTTTCATGTACTTGATGCAAGGTAATAACCGGTGTTCTATTTTTTTTGCAGATAAAAAACTATTTTTGTTGAATGTTGGATATACGAACAGTTACGGTAATGCGTTATATTCTGCCTTTGCGTGAAGGAGGTTCGCTTCCTGCATTGGCAGAAGCAGATGATGATTTCAAATATGTTTTGAAATTTCGAGGAGCGGGTCATGGAGTGAAAATGCTAATTTCAGAACTTTTAGGTGGAAAAATTGCAGAAGTTTTAGGATTAAAAATTCCTGAAATTGTTTTTGCCAATTTGGATGTCGATTTTGGAAGAACAGAAGGTGATGAGGAAATTCAGGATTTATTGAAATTTTCAGAAGGGTTGAATTTAGGATTGCACTATCTTTCCGAAGCAATTGCTTATGATACAAGTGTGAAAGTTGATCCGCTTTTGGCTTCGAAAATTGTTTGGCTGGACGCATTCATTACCAATATAGACCGTACTTTTAAAAATACCAATCTTCTGATGTGGCATAAAGAATTGTGGATTATTGATAATGGTGCTTCTTTTTACTTTCATCATTCTTGGCAAAATTTTGATGCGGCGGCAAAAACTCCTTTCAAATATGTGAAAGATCATGTTCTGCTTCCTCAAGCTAAAATGTTGGATGAAGCCGATGCATTTGCTCATGAAATTTTGAATGATGCTTTTTTTAGGGAAATTGTAAATTTAATTCCTGAAAATTGGCTTAATTGGAACGATGCAGATGAAACGCCCGATGAAATCCGTGAGGTGTATTTTCAATTTATGAAAACACGATTGGAAAATTCTAAAATTTTTGTAAACGAAGCCAAAAATGCAAGAGGATAAACTATACGAATACGCTGTAATACGCTTGGTTCCGAAGGTTGAAAGAGAAGAATTTTTCAACATAGGATTGGTGATGTTTTCAAAGAAGGAAAAATATATCCGTGTGGAATTTTATTTGTGTCCTGATAAATTCCGACTGATGCACAGCAAACTGGATTATGATGATATTATTCAGAACCTGGAAAGTTTTCAAAAAATTGCAAACGGAGAAAAAGAAGGTGGCCCAATTGCTCAATTGGAAATTCCTGAACGCTTCCGTTGGCTGACTGCTATTAGAAGTTCAGTGGTTCAAACTTCAAGACCTCATCCCGGAAAATCGAAAAATCTTGATAAAACATTTGAAAAACTGTTTGAAGAATTGGTGAAATAAAAAAAACGGACTCAAAAAAAATGAATCCGTTTTGAAATAAACAATAAAAAACCCTAAAAATTAAAATTAAGCCTAGAAAATACATATCTTCCGTTGAGTCCAAACTGAGCGGTTGCTCTTGCATACACAAATTGGTCGTTATTGGAATTGGCTTTTACGTACTCTGTCGGATAAATATCAAATAAATTATTTGCTCCCAATGTTAAACCAACAGATTTTGAAAATTGGTAAGAAAATGAAAGATCGGTTATCAATTTTCCATCGATTTGCTGATGTTCATTTTTCACTCCGTTGCTATCTGTATTGATTATTCCGTCTCCATTTACATCCACAACATTATAATCCACTGCTTTTCCGAAATATGTATTTCTTAAATAGACAGTAGCTTTTCCAAAAGTCAGTTCATTGGATAAACTTGCTTTCAATTGTGGAGTAGCACTTTCCAACAATGTTTTAGATCCTTCTCCGAAATAAGAATTTGTTAAACCGGCATTTATCAGTTTTGGAGAAGCGTGTATTTCACCAACTTTTTTAGTTTCCCCGATATTCAATGCAAAAGTATTCTGAAGTTTGAATGAAGATCTCGTTAAAGTATGAGCAGCAACAAAATCAATTCCTTTGGTTTCGGTATCTATCGCATTGGCAAAAAATCGCGCTCCTGTGATACCCAATTCATTATAGATATTTTGTACTTCTCCCGCAGTTGTAGGTTTACTAAAAGTGTCTGTTAAAATAATTCTGTCATCAATTCTTACAAAGTATGAATCTAAAGTAAATGTCAAATTAGCAGAAGGAATTTTATAGGTAAATCCTACACTTGCTGATTTTGAAGTTTCCTGCTTCAGATCACCAATTCCCAATTTTTGTGCAAGTTGAGAATCATTACTGAAAGTACCTTGTTCGGTAAGCGCTCCGTTGGTGTAAAATGTGCTGGTCTGGTTAAAATAAATTTGAGCCATAGATGGCGCTCTGAAACCTGTAGAACCTGCAAATCTGAAATTAAGATCGTTAGTAAGTTTAATTCTTGAAGCTAATTTATAATTGAATGTAGAACCAAAATCTGAGTAATTTTCATATCTCAAAGCAGCATCTACTAAAAGCCAGTTTGTAAAATTAAATTCTACATCTCCATATAATGCAACTGAATTTCTATGTTTGTTTACAGCATTTCCCGGACGGAATCCTCCGAAAACTTGTGAATTTCCAGAAAGTGCAGTTCCAAAGAAATCAGTTGGTCTTGGTGTAGTTCCAGCCCATACATTTCCAAAAACATCGTAAATAGAGTACGATGCTTCTTCACCGGCATTCAATTTATAATTTTCGTATCGGTGTTCTGCTCCGAAAGCTACGTTTATTCCCTCAAAAACATTAAAAGGTTTAGAGAAATCTAAATTGATGGTATTTTGTAAAAATGAAAATCCACCTGCGTCGAATTCATTAGGAGAATTAAATCTTAAAGAAGTATTCCCGGAATTTTTTACAGTATAATCAAAACTGTTTCTTCCAAGTGTATTGCTCAAATCTACATTCCAGCCATCCCATTTTCCTTTCACACCTGCTGCCAAAGAAACATCCTGAATATTAGAACCAATATGTGGAAGATAACCATTTATATGAAGTCCTGTAAAAGTTCTGGCTTCTCTTGGTCTTCTGTAAAAGCCTCCGGAATCTCCGTTTCTGTTACTGTATCCGCCAAATGAATACACTTTCCAGTTATCATTAATAGGAAGCTCAAAATTGGCAAAAAATTGATGATTATTTGCTTTGGACTGACCAACAATCATGTTATAATCTTTTCTGGTTTGTCCTCTGTAAGCTAATTCCTGATTTGAAACATCAGCGGTAAGAATTTTTTGTAATGAGTTTTCACCAGCTGTAATAGACGTAGATTCTTGAATCCAATCGTAAATCGATTTGGTAACATCTTGTCCTCCAATTTTTAAAGTTTGAGTAACATTCTTAAAATAATCAATTTGAGAACCGTATTGTTTAATATAATTGAAAATTTCATTTTGATTTGGAGTAGTGCCAATATTATTAAAAAGCGAAGAAAGATTTACACCGTTTTCCAAAGCTCTTTTTTCAATAGCGTTATAAGCATTAAAAATAGCTCCGCTTTCCGTTCCTGCTCTGGAAGTCGGATCTCTGAATTGTGAAGACCATGTCAGATTCAAAAAACCACCTTTGTTTCCAATTTTTGTTCCGTAATTTAAATCTATCTGAATATTTTGCCCATCGAAATCTCCGGTATGATCTTTTGCTTTTGGAGTTAAGTTTCCACCATAAGTTACTTGTCCGGAAAGTCCGTTGGTATCTTTTTTCAATCCTAAATTGATAACTCCAGCAATAGCATCTGAGCCATATTGTGCAGCCGCACCATCTCTTAAAATTTCAATTTTTGTAAGTGCAAATGAAGGAATTGCATTTAGGTCAGTTCCTACTGTTCCTCTTCCCGGTGATCCGTTTACATTTACTAAAGAAGAATTGTGTCTTCTTTTTTCATTTATCAAAACCAAAACTTGATCCGGACCTAAACCACGAAGTTGTGCAGGATCTACGTGATCGGTTCCGTCTGCTGCAACTTGTGGCTGTGAAGCAAAAGACGGAGCAACTGCATTGAGAATGGAAGATAAATTAGTTTGTGGTAAAACAACAGATTGTTGCTTCAAATTGAAAACATCTACTGGAACCGGAGAATCCACTTTTGATCTTGTTCCACCTCTGGAACCTAAAATCACCACTTCTTCTACATCATTAGTTTTTACGGTATCTGCTTGTTGAGCATTAGCAAAAATTCCCAAAAAAAACAAAGCTGAGACCGATAAAATAGCATTCTTATTTTTCATACATTATTTTTAGAAGCGACAAAAGTATAATATAATCTATAAGTCTACAAATTTGATAGACTAATAAAATATGAAATATGATAAATGTCAGGTTTCTGTTTTGCTTTAAATTTTAGTCAGTTTCGCAAATTTTAGGATAAGATTCTTTTCGCCTTCGTGTTGGAAAATGATTTTTGCTTTTATATTTTGTGGGTCGGTTCCGTCAAGGAAAGTAACTTCACCAATTCCAAAACGGTCATGCCGAACTTTGTCTCCTACTTCAATATCCTGAGAAGAACTTCCGCTTGCATTTTTAATTTTTGCAGAAGAAATAGGTGTTAGTTTTAGTGGTTCAGATTTAGGTTGGGATTCTGATTTTTCTTCTAAACTCAGTTTTTTCTTGGGTTCTAATTTTTTGAAATTTCTCGGAATAGAAGGTGTATCATCAAATAAATTGGATTTTAAACCGGAATGATTTACAAAACGGCTTTCTATTGCCGGATTGATGAAATCAATAAATTTGGAATCTACTTCGCTCAAAAAACGGGAAGGTTCTGCATCCGTGATTTTTCCCCACTGAAATCTGGAAACGGCATACGTAAAGAAAACCTGCTTTTCGGCTCTGGTTAAAGCTACATAAAATAAACGTCGTTCTTCTTCCAATTCTTCTCGAGTGGACGAACTCATAAAACTTGGGAAGAGGTTTTCTTCCAAGCCTACTACATTTACAACAGGAAATTCCAAACCTTTGGAAAGGTGAATGGTCATTAATGAAACTTTGTCGCCTTCGTTTTTATCTTTATTATCCTGATCGGTAGAAAGAGCAATATTTTCAAGGAAATTGGAAAGGGAAGGATCTCCGTCCTCCAACTGTTGCTGCTCTTCAATAAAACCTTGCATAGAATTCATCAATTCCTGAACGTTTTCTACACGGGAAATTCCTTCCGGAGTTTGGTCGTCTTTTAGAAATTTTATTAATCCGCTTCGTTTTGCCACTTCCATAGCAACTGCATACGCATTTTCGGTTTTCAACAATACCTGAAATGCTTTTATCATACTCCAAAAATCGGAAAGTTTGGTCAAAACTCCATTGTTAAAGCCTAATTGAGGAGCATAAAATCCAATATTGTCCAAAACTTTGGCTACAGAAATATTTTGGGAATCGGCAAATACGATTAATTTGTTTTGAGTGGTTTCGCCAATTCCACGAGTTGGATAATTAATAATTCTGGATAATGCTTCGGAATCATTTTCATTGATTAAAAGTCGTAAATACGCAACCAGATCTTTCACTTCCTTCCTTTGATAGAAAGACAGACCGCCATAAACCCGATACGGAATATTTTTTCTTCTTAATGCATCTTCAAAAGCACGGGTTTGCGAATTGGTTCGGTAAAGAATAGCAAAATCATTAAACTTTCTTTGATCCCGATTGTGAAGTTCCCAAATATTGGAAGCAACAAAATTGGCTTCGTCCGCATCGGAAAGTGCACGATATACTTTTATCTTTTCTCCCACTTCATTATCGCTGAAAACATTTTTTTTGAATTGCTGTATATTTTTGGAAATAACCACATTTGCTGCATCTACAATAGTTTGTGTAGAACGATAATTCTGTTCCAAAGAAACCGTTACAGCATCAGGATAATCTTTTTTAAAATTCAAAATATTGTAAATATTCGCGCCACGAAATGAATAAATGGATTGTGCATCATCTCCAACCACACAAATATTTTCAAATTTTGAAGCCAATGCTTTTACAATAAGATATTGAGAATGGTTTGTATCCTGATACTCATCTACTAAAATATACCGAAATTTATCCTGATATTTAGCTAAAACTTCTGGAAATCGGGTTAGTAATTCATTGGTTTTCAATAATAAGTCATCGAAATCCATTGCTCCGTTCCGGAAACAGGCTTCTACATATTTTTGATAAATAGTTCCCACTTGTTTCATATTGGCTCGTTCATCGGCTTCCATCAGTTCAGGATTATTGAAATAGGCTTTTACCGTAATGAGATTATTTTTATAAGTAGAAATACGGGCAAGAACTTTTTTAGGTTTATAAAGTTCTGCATCAATATTCAGATCTTTTAAAACTTTTTTCAGAACATTGAGTGCATCTTGTGTATCATAAATGGTAAAATTGGAAGGAAAGCCAAGATAATGAGCTTCACTTCTCAAAATTCTTGCAAAAACGGAGTGGAAAGTCCCCATCCAAATACTTCTTGCATTGCTGTCTCCAACTACTTTTGCAATACGGTCTTTCATTTCTCTTGCCGCTTTATTGGTAAAAGTAAGCGCCAAAATATTGAAAGGATCAACTCCATTGGAAATGAGATGAGCAATTCTCATAGTAAGAACACGCGTTTTACCGGAACCTGCTCCTGCAAGTACCATTAGTGGTCCAGTGATGGTGGTTACAGCTTCATATTGTGCTTCATTCAATCCTTTCAGGTAATCCATTGAAATCTAAAAATTAAGAACAGCAAATTTAAAAATTTTCAAGCGATTTTTTATTATAGAAGAAATACAGGATTTTCAAAAAAATGACTATATTTGCAACTCAAATTTTTAAAACAGAATGGGTACGATATTTACATTATTCATGGTTTTGATCATGATTGCGAGCATACTTCTTGTTATTATCATTATGGCACAGAATCCAAAAGGAGGTGGTCTTTCCGGGACTTTCGGAGGTGCATCTTCTGCACAATTTGGTGTTCAGAGAACTAATGATTTTATGGAAAAATCTACTTGGATTTTAGGTGGAACCATTATTGTTCTTATCATTTTAAGTATTGTTCTTACAGGAAAACCTTCTCAGAACTTACCACAAAATGCTCCTGCTAAAAAAGAAGCTCCAGCCAGTCAATCAAAAAGTGAAAGTCCGGCTAAAACAACAACAAGCGGAACAACACCTGCTCAAAAATAATTTTTAAGCATACAATATAACATAAAAACGGTCTGATATTCAGACCGTTTTTTTTATTTTATTTTAGATTTTTCAATGAAATGTTTCATTTTCAGTCCAACAGATAAAATGAAATAATGTATCGGTTTTTTTCTGTAATATTTGCTTACGAAAATTTGCATAGCTCCATAGAAACGCTCAAGATAAATTTCATTTTTCACGGTGCTTTCTCCTTTGTAATGAAGAAGTGAAGCCTTTCCATAATAAAAATTTTGATAGCCATTTCTTAAAAGTGTATAGCAAAGATCAATATCTTCTCCGTACATAAAATATTTTTCGTCCAATCCGCCAACTTTTTCATACACTTCTTTTTTGGTCAGAAAAAAAGCACCTGTAATTACTTCAGTTTCGGCAATTTCATATTCATCGATATCGTTTCGGTAATAAGATTTGGAATTATTCTTTCTGAAATTTGTAAAAAGTTTTTCAAAAGAATTGAACATATCAGGAACAGAACGCTTACTTTCCGGAAGAAAAACTCCGTCTGCATCATGCATTCGGATTCCTAAACATCCGAAATTCTTTTGTCGATCGGCAAAATCCAGAATTTCTTTCATATAAAATCCTTCCAGCTCTGTGTCCGGATTTAATATTAAAAGGTATTCTCCTTTAGCTTGTTTTATGGCTTTATTATTGGCAATAGCAAAACCTTCATTTTTTGAATTGGCTATGAAAAGATATTCCGGAAATTCAGAAATGAGGCTTTTCCAAGTATTATCGGGAGAACAATTGTCAATTACGATCACTTCATATTTTACATCCCTCACAAATTTTTGAATGGATAGCAAACACTTTCTCAAAAGTTCTGTAACATTGTAGTTAAGGATAATAATGGATAGCTTCATTTTTACTTCTTTGCTTTTATCTTGATTCATCATAAGGAAGCCTGTTCAGAATAGAACGTCCCAAAGAAATTTCATCTGCATATTCCAGCTCATCACCTACGGAAATTCCTCTTGCGATGGACGAAAATTTTACAGAAAAATGTTTGAATTTTTTATAAATATAATAAGCGGTGGTATCTCCTTCCATAGTCGCACTTAAAGCAAATATGAGTTCTTTTATTTCCCCTGATTCTAATTTTTTCTGAATTTCCAAAATATTTAACTGATTTGGCCCAATTCCTTCCATCGGAGAAATTTTCCCTCCTAAAACTAAGTATTTTCCGAGATATTTTGAAGTATTTTCAATGGCCATCACATCACGCACATCTTCTACCACACAGAGAAGTTCCGGATTTCTTTTCGGATTAGAGCAAATCTCACAGATCTCAAGATCTGAAAAATTGTAACATTCTTTGCAATAGCGGATCTCAGTAACCAGTTTTTTTAATGCGTCACCTAAAACAATAGCTTGACTTTCTGGTTGTTTCAGTAGATAAAGAGCCAAACGTAAAGCAGATTTTTTTCCAATTCCCGGAAGTCCGGAAATTTCTTCTACAGCTTTTGCCAAAACTTTACTTGGATAGTCCATTCTGCAAATATAAATCTTTGATAGAAAAGGAAAGATATATTAATTTCTAAAAAAATAACAGAATGTATTTTGCAATTAAAAATATTATCGTAATATTGCAATATAAAGATAAAATAATGGGAGCTTCAAAAACCGAATTTTTTACAGAAGAGCAAAATAAGGTTGCACAAATTGCAAAAGCATTGGGGCATCCTGCAAGAATTGCGATTTTGGAATATCTGATGAAGGTAAACAAATGCATTTGTGGAGATATCGTAAATGAACTTCCTCTTGCGCAACCTACAATTTCGCAGCATCTTAAAGAACTTAAAAATGCAGGTCTAATAAAAGGGAATATAGAGGGAAATTCTATTTGCTACTGTATTAATGAAGAAACCGTAAAATTCATCAACAGCTACTTTTTAACTATTTTTGAAAAATTGAGAAAAGGAAATTGTTGTTAATATTTTTTTAAACTCATATATCGTAATATAGCAATATTAAAATAAAATAAATATGAAACTATCTCAAATCAAAGAAATTTTACCAACATTAGATAATGTTGAATTTCAACTGGAAAACGGAGCTTTTGTTCCTGAACATTTTCATGTTACCGAAATCGGTATGATTACCAAAAAATTCATCGATTGTGGTGGAACAATCAGAAGTGAAAAGAAAATTAATTTCCAACTTTGGAATGCCAATGATTTTGAACATAAGCTAAAACCGGGAAAACTTCTAAAAATCATCCAGCTTTCTGAGGAAAAACTTGGATTGGAAGATGCGGAAATTGATGTAGAATATCAGACTGAGACTATCGGAAGTTTTGATCTGGATTTCAATGGAAACAATTTTATCCTAAAAAATAAACATACCACTTGTTTAGCCAACGAATCCTGCGGAATCCCACAAAATGCCGAAGTTTTAGAAACTCAAAGTAAGTGTTGTTCACCTAATTCCGGATGTTGCTAAAATGAAAAAAAATTTTATTAAGTATAAAAAACCAATTATCATCATTGCATCGGTAGTAGGATTGCAACTGGCATTTGGTTTTGATGCTAAATTTTGTATTATCAATTTGGTTTGGCTTTTAGTAAATTAAAAAATGAAAAAAAAGATATTGGTGCTTTGTACAGGAAATAGCTGTAGAAGCCAGATTGCAGAAGGTTATCTCAGATATTTTGCCAATAATAAAGCAGAAATTTATAGTGCAGGAATTGAAACACATGGTGTAAATCCCAAAGCAATTGAAACCATGAAGGAGGATGGAATTGATATTTCGTATCAAACATCCAATAATATAAGTGAATATCAGGATATTGAGTTTGATTTTGTAATTACTGTTTGCGATAATGCTAAAGAAAATTGCCCATTTTTTCCTTCAAAAGCTATAAAAATCCACCATAATTTTTCTGATCCTTCAAAAATGCAGGGAAAAGAGGCGGAAATAAAAGAAGAATTTGGAAGAGTAAGAAACGAGATTAAAGAGTATTGCAAAAATTTCATTGATGAGAATATCCTTGCATAACGAATTTTTTTTATCAATTTTTTTCGATTGTTAATGGTAAAGATTTAAAAATCTCTATATTTGAAAAAAACAAAATGTATGGTACTTAAAAATCTGAATTACCCTCTTGATTTTAAATTCAAAATCACAACGCTTTCCAGCGATTTTAACATTACGGACAAAAATGGAAATTATGTGGCTTATGTTCGCCAAAAAATGTTCAAGCTGAAAGAAGACGTAATTGTTTTTAATGACGAAAGCAAATCTCAGGAGCTATTCCGAATTAAGGCTGACCGTTGGTTGGATTTTAATTCTTCTTACAGGATGACGGATATTGTCAATAATAAAAATTTTGGACGACTTGCAAGAAAAGGAATGCGTTCCATCTGGAAATCGACGTATGATATTGTTGATGAAAATGATGTGGTAAAATTTACAATTACTGAAGATAATGCTTGGGTGAAAGTTTTTGATAGTTTAGTTGGTGAAATTCCTATTATCGGAATGTTTACGGGATATTTTCTTAATCCTTCTTATACAGTAAAAGATGCTTCCGGAAAAGAATATTTCAGATTGAAAAAAATGCCTTCCATGATTGGGAGAAGATTTCAATTGGACAGATTGGTAGATATTGATGATGAGGATGAAAGCCTTATCGTGCTTTCTTATCTTATGATGGTGCTTCTGGAAAGAGCAAGAGGATAAAAATCAAAAATAATAAAAATGCTTCCTGAATTCTGGGAGCATTTTTTATTTTGTACATTTGAAAAAAACAAATTATTTATGGAACTTACCAATATAGAACCTCAAATTATCTGGAAAAATTTTTCTGCCCTGAATGCAGTTCCAAGACCTTCAAAAAAGGAAGGACAAGTAATAGAGTTTATTGAAAAATTCGGAGAAAATCTTGGATTAGAAACAAAAGTAGATGAAGTAGGAAATGTGATTATAAAAAAACCTGCAACTGCGGGAATGGAAGATAGAAAATCCATTATTCTGCAATCGCATTTGGATATGGTTTGTCAGAAAAATGCCGATACCAATTTTAATTTTGAAACGGAAGGAATCCAAATGGAAATTGATGGAGATTGGGTAAAAGCAAAAGGAACAACTTTAGGAGCAGACAATGGACTTGGAGTTGCAGCAATTATGAGTATTCTCGAAAGTTCTGATATTCCGCATCCTGCTTTGGAAGCACTTTTTACTATTGATGAAGAAACAGGAATGACAGGAGCTTTAGGTATAAAACCGGGACAACTTTCAGGAGATATTTTGCTAAATCTGGATACGGAAGAAGATGATGAAATAGATATTGGTTGTGCTGGTGGAATAGATGTAACAGCTACGCATAACTACGCTTTGGAAACGGTGCAAGGACAAATTGTAAAAATTTCCGTAAAAGGTTTGCAAGGTGGACATTCCGGAATGGATATCCATAAAGGTTTCGGAAACGCAAATGTGATATTGGGAAGACTTTTGTACACCGGAATTGATAATGAGAATATCCGATTGATTTCCATTGACGGAGGTGGATTGCGAAATGCAATTCCGCGTGAAGCGTTTGCCGTATTTTCGGTGAGAAACGCACCTGAATTTATTGAAAGAGTAGTAGTGTTGAAAGAGGAAATTTTAGAAGAATTTGCAACTGTAGAAAAGGATTTGCATATTTTGGTAGAAAATTTTTCAACGGGAGAGAAAGCTCTTTCAATAGAAGATTCTAAAAAAATAATCCTTGCCTTGAAAGCTGCACATAATGGAGTTTACAGAATGAGTCCGGATGTTGCAGATCTGGTAGAATCGTCCAACAATGTTGCGAGAGTAGAACTGAAAGACGGAAGTTTAAAAATTTTATGCCTTTCTCGTTCATCTGTAGATTCAACGAAATTTGCAGTGGCAGAACAATTGAAATCCACATTTGAGCTTGCAGGAATGAAAGTCGAATTTAGTGGTTCATATCCTGGCTGGAAACCGAAACCGGGCTCTGAAATCGTAAAATTAATGGAAAAAATTTATGAAAGAGATTTCGGTAGCAAACCTCATGTAGTGGCTTGTCATGCCGGTTTGGAATGCGGAATAATCGGTGCTAATTATCCCGAAATGGAAATGGTAAGTTTTGGGCCCACCATTCGTGGTGCGCATTCTCCGGATGAAAAAGCAAATATTCCTTCAACGCAAAAATTCTGGAAATTTTTGAAAGAAATTCTAGCCAATATTCCTAAAAAATAAGTGAAACAATATCTAAATTTTTTTGATTGAAAACGATAGTTTTTATTGCTATAGCACTAGTGATAATTGCATTTTTGGTAATTTTCTTCTTAAAGCAAAATCAGAAAAAACTTACTGAAAATGCAAAAAGCGATGCCATTCCTTCCAAGGAAGAAGAAAAAACTGCAGCAATATCCAAAGTTTTTACTGAAAAGAAACCCAACAAAAACGATAAAATCATTATTGTAGAAGGAGCGAATTATCTGAATATCAAAAAAGCTGTACAACAATTTTGTGATCTTTATCGTAAAGAAAATCCTAATCTTTCAATTATTTTTTCTGTATTTTCGGAAGATATAGTGGTATTAACATTTCCTGAAGATATTCATTTTTCTACATTTTCTTTTCTTGTGAATTATCTGTATTATCCTAATGATGTTTTTTATAGTGCAGATATTAAAGGTTGGACAACCGTAAAATCAGATAATCTCACTGAACCAGAATTGGCGAATCAATCGGTAATGCTTTTTATTCCGTTTGATGATGAAGAATATGACAATGTCTATATCACAACACAAGATAATAAAGGCTACAAGCTAAATTTTTCCCATAAAAATTTTGAAAAACTAAATACAACAAGGCAAAAATTTGTCGAGAATAAATTTACTATTGAAGAAACGGAGTATAAGCCAAGTGAAGAAATCCAATGAAACTATTGAATCAATAGAAATAGAAAGAGAACACTGGAAATATATTGTATATGAATCTTATAATAAGGATTTGTATATTGATGTTGTATATAATCCTGTTAGTTTTGTTGATGCATGTATGCTGATTAAACTTAATGAAAGTGAAAAAGATAATTATGTCAAAGACAATAAGTTCATAAAAGAATTGGCTGAAAAAATATCATATAATTTTAGAGATTATCTGCCTCTCTCATTAAACCAAAATAATTTCAATTTTATACATAAAAAAAACTCCTGAAATTTGATTTTCAGGAGTTTATATTTTCTAAGGATAAGGAGCAATTTCCACCTCGAGACCATCCAGTTCCTCCGTAATATGAAGCTGACAACCCAATCTGCTATTGTCTTTTACATGAAAAGCTTCTCCTAACATTGCATCTTCATCATCTTGCATTTCCAGAAGTTTTTCAGCACCTTCCAAAACATAAACCTGACACGAAGCGCACATTGCCATTCCTCCGCAAACTCCAATTGTTCCTTCTTCTGCAAGTTCATAAGAACGAATTACTTCCATCAAATTCATGGACATATCTGTTGGTGCAATTACTTCGTGAGTAATACCTTCTCTATCCTTTATTTTTATAGTAATATCGTTCATTTTTTATAAAAATTTTATTTTTTTTAGTCAATCTTTTTTACTACCGCTTTTTCAGCTTCTTTTCGGCTTCCGTCAAAACCATCAACACCACTTACTGTAGTATATTTAAGAACATATTTTTTACCGGGATTTAATCTTTGGTAAACACTTTGACACATCAAAGTTGCTTCATGAAAACCGCAAAGAATCAACTTTAATTTTCCGGGATAGGTATTGATATCTCCAATTGCATAAACTCCTTCAATATTGGTTTGATAATCCAGAGCATTGTTTACTTTAATGGCATTTTTTTCAATTTCCAGTCCCCAATTTGCCAATTCTCCCAATTTTGGAGTAAGTCCGAAAAGCGGAATGAAGAAATCTGTCTCGATATCGAATTGTTCCCCGTCTTTTTCTATAGTTATAGCTTCAATTTTTCCGTTTCCTTTTAAGGCTGTTACTTCCGCTGGTGTGATAAGATTTATTTTTCCTTGATTTTTCAGTTCCTGTACTTTTTCTACAGAATCCAAAGCTCCACGGAATTCATTTCTTCTATGAATCAAGGTTACTTCACTTGCAATATCAGAAAGAAAAATACTCCAGTCCAAAGCAGAATCTCCGCCACCACCAATTACAATTTTTTTGTTTCGGAAATGTTCTGGTTCTTTTACAAAATATTCAACACCTTTTTCTTCAAAATCGGAAACATTGGAAATTTCTGGTTTTCTTGGCTCAAAAGTCCCGAGTCCGCCTGCAATTGCTACTGCTTTTGCTCTATGGATGGTTCCTTTATTTGTTACTACTTCAAACCATTCATCATCAATTTTGGTAAGCGAAATAGCGGTTTCTGCTAATGTAAAACCCGGCTGAAACTGTTTTATTTGTTCCATTAGATTGTCCACCAGTTCACCTGCATTTATACTCGGATATCCCGGAATATCGAAAATAGGTTTTTTAGGATAAAGTTCTGCCAATTGACCACCCGGTTGTGGAAGAGCATCAATAATATGGCATTTCATTTTTAGTAACCCTGCTTCAAAAACAGCAAAAAGTCCGGTAGGTCCGGCTCCGATTATAAGTAAATCTGTTGTAATCATTTTTTAATAGAATTGAGAATCAGATGTATAATTCCGAATGCAAAAGTAAGAAAATTAAAAAAAACTTATGTGAGATATATCACATAAACTGCTAAATTTGCAGTTTAAAATACAAAAAATATTTTGGCAAAATTTTTGTAAAAATGTAAGAATGAAAAATTTTATTTCTTTTATAGCATTACTGTGCTTTGGTTTAAGTTGGTCTCAAAAGCTGGACAATATTCAGTCCGGTGAAACTTTAAATTATAGAATTCATTACGGATTCTTAAATGCAGGAACTGCAACTTTAACGACTTTAAAAACCAATTATCAAGGACAACCTCACTTTTATGTAAAAGGTGTAGGAAAAACTACAGGTGCAGTACGTGCATTTTTTAAAGTAGATGATGTCTATGAAAGTTTTATTAATTATGACAATGGTTTGCCAAGTTTTTATGTAAGAAATGTACGGGAAGGAAGCTATCGACAACATTATGAAACAGTATTTAATCACTCCGATCAAACTTTGATACTGACTGATAAGAAAGATGTTAAAAATGGTTCTAAAGTGTTGAAATCTGTAAAAGGAGTTCAGGATATGCTTTCTGCATTTTACTATTTAAGAAGTTTCGATATCGGAAAACTAAAAGTAGGAGACATAATGAATCTGAATGTTTGGATAGATGATGAAATGTTTCCTTTTCGATTAAAAGTTACAGGAACTGAAGATGTAAAAACAAAATTTGGAAAAGTAAGCTGCCTCAGAATAATTCCTTCCGTAATAAGCGGACGTGTTTTTAAGGATCAGGAAGGTGTAACACTTTGGGTAACAAATGATGGGAATCATATTCCGGTTTCCATAAAAGCTGAACTTGCGGTTGGTTCTCTGAAAGCAGATTTAGATAGTTACAAAAATGTGAAAAATCCTATTGCTTTTAAATAATAGATTTAAAATAATGAATTGAAAAACAGGTAGTTGCCTGTTTTTTTCTTTTTAGATGTAACAAAAAGAAGTATTGAGATGTCTTATCACTAAACATTTAGTGAACATGAAACTCAGACTCACATTTTTTGCAATCCTTTTCTCAGGAATCATAATATTTGCTCAAAATAAAGAACAGGATAGCATTCCAAGAAAAAGACTTCAAGCTCTAAAAATTAATCAATCCATAAAAATTGACGGAATTTTTGATGAGGAAATATGGAATCAGGCTTCCAATGCTGCCGATTTTATAGAATTCCAACCTGAAAACGGAAAACAGGAACTATCCGAACAAAAATCCGTAGTGAAGGTTTTATATGATAATACTGCTGTGTACATCAGTGCACAACTTTTTGATAACGAGCCGGATAAAATTGCGAAACAGCTTACAGAAAGAGATGATCTGAATAATGATGATTTTTTTGGTGTTTTTATTAATGGATATAATGACAAACAGCAGAGTTACGAATTTATTGTAAGTGCAGCAGGAGTTCAGTTTGATGCAAAAGCAACCAGTGATGGTGAAGATACAACATGGAACGGAGTCTGGTACAGTGCTGTGAAAATTACAGATAAAGGTTGGAATGTGGAAATGAAAATTCCGTATTTCGAGCTTAGATTTCCAAAAAGTAATGTACAGGAATGGGGTGTGAATTTCTTTAGAAATATTCAAAGGCAAAGAAAAAAACTATCTTGGAACCGAATCAACAATAATAGAGGAAGTTTTACTTTTTATGATGGGATTCTCAATGGTATTGAAGATGTAAAAACGCCAACAAGACTTTCTTTTACGCCATATTTTTCCACCTATGTCAATAATTTTGACGGTAAAACTACAACAAATGTAAATGGAGGAATGGATTTGAAATACGGAATCAATGATGCTTTTACCTTTGATATGACGTTGATTCCGGATTTTGGGCAGGCAAATTTTGATAATTCAATTTTGAATTTAACACCTTTTGAACAACAATTTGCTGAACAGCGCTCATTTTTTATGGAAGGTACTGAACTTTTCAGTAAAGGAGATATGTTTTATTCCAGAAGAGTAGGAGGCGAACCTTCATTATATCCTTATGTAGGAGACGATGAAGTGGTAACCGAATATCCATCAAAAGTGAAACTTTTCAATGCATTTAAAATTTCAGGAAGAACAAAAAAAGGTTTAGGAATTGGAATTTTCAATGGAGTTACGGAAAAAATGGAAGCAACGATTCAGGATACCAAAACCGGAAATATAAGAAAAGAAGTAGTGGAACCATGGACTAACTTTAATGTTTTCGTTTTGGATCAGAGATTTAATGGAACTTCATCCGTTACCTTAGTAAATACCAATACGGTGAGATCAGGAAATTTTCGAGATGCCAATGCAACCGGATTATTATGGAATATAACCAATAAAGATAATACTTATACCTATTATGGAAATATAAAAGGAAGTTGGGTAATGAATGGAGATACAAGATTCGGAAGCAGAGGAACAGCCGGTTTTGGAAAATATTCGGGTAAAAATAGATTTGATATTAATGCGAATTTTGTAAATAAAGATTGGGATATCAATGATTTAGGATTTTCTACAGCCACTAATTATGCCAATTACAATACTTGGTACGGATATCGTATTTTGCAGCCGACGGAAAAATTCAATAATATTTATCTGAATTTTAATTTGAATTATGACCATCGTTTGGAACCTTTCCTTTTTACCAACTTAAGGTTTAATCATAATAATCAGTTTACAACGAAAAAATTCCAGAGTTTCGGAGGCGGAATTGAATTCACTCCTTTAGGAGAAAATGATATTTATGAACCGAGAGTTTTTGGAAAACACCTTAAAGTACCCGGATATTTTGATAGTTGGCTTTGGTTTGAAAGTGATAATCGTAAAAAAATTCAGTATCGTATAACAGTTGATTATTATGCCTATGATGAAGTTGGTAGAAACAGAGTGATTCCTGCTATGTTTCTTCGTTATCGTGCTTCGGATAAGTTGAATTTGATGTGGAATTTTGACCCTGTTTTCAGCAACAACGAAATAGGATTTATTAATTATAATCCAACAGATACTGAAAATATCTACATGAGCCGGAGACAAAGAAATACGTATGAAAATTCAATAACAGGGCAGTATACTTTTAATAACAAAATGGTATTGTCTTTAGCATTCCGTCACTATTTTTCAGATGTTACCAACAAGCAAGTTTATACATTGAACCAAGACGGAAGTGTATCAAGTTTCGATACTAATATTGAAAATATAAGCAAATTCAATAGAACTTACAATTCCTGGAATGTAGACTTACGTTATTCTTGGTGGTTTGCTCCGGGAAGCCAATTGACATTGCTTTACAGAAATGCCGCTCAAAATTATTTGGAAGTATCAAGAATGAAATTTAAAGACAATTTTAATGCTCTTTTTGATGAACCAATGATTAATAATTTCTCTTTGAGAGTCACCTACTTTTTAGATTATAACCGAATGAAAAACTGGACAAGAAAAAAATCATAGAAAGTCCGAACAAATCTTTTATAGCCCTATAAATACAAAAAACAAACCTCCGATTTCGGAGGTTTGTTTTTCTTGTTAGAAGCAATAAATTTTGCTTCATCATTTATGTTCGTTTTAATAGATATTTTTTGTTAAAAATTCTGGTGCAAAGATACTCCATCAATGTACATTATATTGACAAAACGTTTAGAAGTATATCGATATGGTTGTAGATATTTTTCTACAAGCCTAAACTTTTCTAACGATTATTTTTAATTGTTTCTATAAGTTCTACAATGTTTTCAATTTTCAATTTTTCAAAAATTCTTTTTTTAATAGTACTTACAGTATTTTGTTTAATGTCCAGCTTATTTGCAATCTCAAGATTACCAAAGCCTTCTGCATACATTTCTGCAATTTGGAGTTCTCTTTCCGTTAAAGACGATAATGGATTTATCAGATTCCGATTATGCATGGAGTGTAGCAATAATGCCTGTGTTGTAGGTGAGATATATTCTCCATGATTAAGCATTTTCAGAATGGCTTGTTTTATTTCTTCTTCATCATTCAGTTTGCTTAAAAATCCGTTTGCACCGGCATTAATAAATTTTAGAGAGTGTTTATCTTCTTCAATTCCGGTAAAGATTAGAACTTTAATTTCCGGTCTTATATTTTTAATTTCGGGTAAAATGGTCAGGCTGTTTCCATCAGGAAAATGAGCATCTATGATAGCAATATTTATGGGATGCTTTTTTAAAAATTCCAAAATTTGCTGCAAATTGGATGCATGATAAACATCACAATCCAGCTCAATATCTTCCAATATAAAAACGATACCTTGTCTTATAAGGCTATGGTCGTCCGCAAGCAGTATCGAAATATGACCTAAATGGTTCATGCTTTATTAATATTTAAATTGATACGGAATGTTACGGAAGTACCTTTATTTATTTCACTGGAAACAGAGATTTCCCCGGAATAAAGTTCTATGATTTCTTTGCATAAGCTCAATCCCAAACCAGCACCGAGATTTTCCACATCTTCCGATAATACTCCCTGATAATATGGTTCAAATATTTTTTCTAAATCGGATTTGGAAATTCCTACACCAGTATCATTTATTTCTGTAATTAAAGAAATTGTATTTTCATTTATAGATTTCGTTTTTGTGGTCACACTGACTTGTCCATTTTCGGTGAATTTATTAGCATTTCCAAGAATATTCATAAAAATTTGATTGATCTTAGTATTATCGGAATAAACAACAATATCGGGATCTATATTTTCATTAATGACAAATTTGTTATTTCTCGTTTCTATATAAGGTTCAATTGAATTTAATATTGATCTTATTTCATTTTTAAGATTGAAAACAACAGGAATTAGTTTGTTTTCGACTTGTTGGTTTTTAGTGTATTCCAGAATTTGATTCGCTTGTATCAATAAAGTACTATTGGTAAAACGAATTGATTTTAGATATTCCTTTATACTTTCGTCTTGTGTTTTTTTACTGATTCTGCTGATGAAGATGTCGATAATTTTTAAAGGCGATCTGAATTCGTGACTTACCATTCCTAAGATCCTGTTTTTAAAATTGAGATTTTCATTTATTTGTTCATTGGCGATGCTCAGTTTTCGCTCATAAAGAAAGGCAATTCTGGTAAGAATCATAATTAAAATAGATACAATAAACATCAGGATTATCGATCCAAAAATCAGATAATTTCTCATCCTGCTGTTTTTAGAATTTTGCTTTTTGTATTCTTTTTCCAGATCTGATTTAGAATCTTTAATGGCCAATTCATAGATATTCATCAGATCGTTGCTGTAAGTCAAAAGATTATTAAAAATTTTGTAAAGCCTGTTATTGTCGTTATGTTTTTTGGTGATATTTACTTCTATTTTTTTTACTTCACCGGAGTAGTGTTTATTAGCAGCATTTAGGATGCTTTCCATTTCTGTTTTTATTGTAGAAGTATTTGGTTCTTTCCCTTGTTTCATGGTGATTACGGTGCTGTCTTTTCGAACACTTTCTTTTCCGGAGATAGCATCTCCCAATCGCCCGAATAGTCCTTTTTTCTTTACAGAATCAGAATAGGTTTTCTTTTCTATATTAAATTTGTCAAAATTATAGTCTAAATTGAATTTTTGTAATTTCGGAAAATCGTTGTTGGTATTGAAGTTTGGTCTGGCAGAAAAATGATGAGTAGAATCAATTAGCACTTTTAATTTTTTTACTTCTAAAGAGTCTTTCTTCTGCGGTGTTAAAATATTTTTTAGTTTCGGATATTTGTATTGATAATGACTTATATTTTCTAAATTTCCCCCAAGTTTGTTTAAAGATTTGAAGTAGGATTCTAAATAGGTATTGTCTTCAGTAATGATATATTTCTGAAAATAAGTTTGTGCGTTTAAAAGTTCCTTCCTGGAATTGTCTGTTAAGTTTTCTAATGAGTGTAGTTCTTTCAATTTTTTTTCAATGAAAGCTAAATTTTTGTTATTAATAAACTCATTATAAAAATAGCCTGCAATTATCAATTGTATCAGTAAAATACATACAATCAAAGAATAATGAACAATTTTTCTTAACCTAAAATTTAACAATTTCAACATCTTTCTCTGTAATTGTATAAAAGTAATAAAAAATCCTGTAAAGTCATTTTTTACAGGATTAGAATTTATATAAAAATTTTAAATATAATAAATTTATAATTTTTTAAACTGTTTTAGCATTCTTATATCATTTTCAAAAAACATACGGATATCGCTCATCTGATAAAGCAACATGACAATTCTTTCAATTCCCATTCCGAATGCGTATCCGGAATATTTATCAGGATCAATATTTACATTTTTCAAAACCGCAGGATCTACCATTCCGCAACCCATGATTTCCAGCCAGCCGGTTCCTTTTGTTATTCTATAATCGGTTTCAGAATTCAGTCCCCAATAGACATCCACTTCTGCACTTGGTTCTGTGAAAGGAAAATAAGAAGGACGCATTCTGATTTTGGATTTTCCGAAAAGTTCGGTAGTAAAAAATTGAATGGTTTGTTTCAGATCTGCAAAACTTACATTCTCATCAATATACAAACCTTCGATTTGATGGAAAATGCAGTGTGATCTTGAAGATACAGCTTCATTCCTGAATACTCTTCCCGGTGAAAGAATTCTGATAGGAGGCTGATTTTGCTCCATATAACGAATCTGAACAGAAGAAGTATGAGTTCTCAGTAAAATATCCGGATTTTGCTCAATAAAAAAAGTATCTTGCATATCTCTTGCAGGATGATATTCCGGTAAATTCAGGGCGGTGAAATTATGCCAGTCGTCTTCAATTTCTGGTCCGTCTGCAACAGCAAAACCTATGGATTTGAAAATTTCGATGATTTTGTTTTTCACCAGATTTATCGGATGTCTGGAACCCAACTCCAAAGGAAAAGCCGGTTTTGTAAGATCTTCTTTCTCAATGATGATATTGGAAGAAGAGGCTTCTTTCAGCTCGTCCAGTTTTGTAGCAACAGCCTGTTTTAGAGAATTGATTTTTTGCCCGAATTCTTTCTTCTGCTCATTTGGAACTTCCTTGAATTTTTCAAAAAAATCATTCAGAATTCCTTTTTTTCCGCTGTATTTTATACGGAATTGTTCAATCTCTTCTTTTTGGGAAGAATTGAAACCATTTACTTCTACTAATAATTCGTCAATTTTTTCTAACATTGTCTTCAATCTGAGAATGTGCAAAATTACAAAAATTTGGGTGATCTTCTGTGAGAAATATTAGTAAAAATAAATCTGTATTCCTGGCAGACTATTTATCTTTGTTTTTTGTGAAATATTTTATTAAAAAATAAATGGTTATTACAATTATTCCTAAAACAATAACTTTCGCCATTATTTGTCCCTTAAAATATCCAACATCGTAAGCATTCATTTTTATTTCTTTTCCGTAGCTTTTATAAAAACCTGAAGCGTTACTTCATTTTTCAGAATTCCATTCTGAACAGGCATTGCGAATTTTACCCCGAAATCTTCACGATTAATATCGGTAGGTTCTGTAGCAATACTTACATTATTATCTTTTACAGAAACATTCGCATTGAATTGTACAGGTTTGGTAATTCCTTTAATTGTAAGATTTCCGTCTAAAATTGTATTGTAATCGCCTCCGTTTGTAGCATCTGATACTTTTGTGATTTCGTAGGAAGCGGTTGGGAATTTTTCTGTTTCAAAAAAATCACCACTTTTCAGGTGTCCTTCCAGTTTTCCTTTTTGTTCTGCATTGTCTTTCAAATCTATATTTTCAAGAGAATTGATATCAGCTACAAATTTTCCGCTTTCCAGTTTTCCGTCTTTTAAAGTGAGATCACCGCTTTCAAATTTTATAATTCCAAGATGACTGGTATTGTCGGATTTTACCACTTTGTATCCTTTCCATTCAATTTTGCTGTTTGATGTGTCTAAGGTGTAAACAGTACCATTTTTTGTGGTATTGATTTCATTAGACTTGCTTTCAAGAGGCTTATCCTTTCCGCACGAAGTCAGTATCAAAATAGAAAAAAGTGCCGGAAAAATAGAGTTTTTCATTGTGATGAATATGTGTTTTTGATTTGGTGTCAAAATTATGAAAATTACTTCAATAAAAAACAAATCCTTATTTTTGCCGCATGCTTTTGGATATTAACGGATTATTTTTTTCGCATCGGCCGGAAAAACCACTTTTTAAAAATCTGAATCTGAAAATCGGCGAAGGTAAAATTATCGCTCTTGCCGGAGAAAGCGGCTGTGGAAAATCTACGCTTCTGAATCTGATCTACGGACTTTTAGATTGGGAAAATGGTGAAATTCTTTTTCAGGGAAAAAAACTTTTAGGGCCAAAAGGAAATCTTGTTCCCGGTGAAGAAGAAATGAAATTTGTAGCACAAAATTACGATCTGATGCCGTATTCTACAGTTTACGATAATGTGGGAAAATTTATTTCCAATATCAATCTGCAAGAAAAAAAAGATAAAGTGAATGAGCTTCTGGATGTAGTGGGAATGAAAGAATATGCGGATGTTTTGCCCAAAAATCTGAGTGGTGGACAACAGCAAAGAGTGGCAATTGCACGTGCTCTTTCCGTAACTCCGAAACTTTTGCTTTTGGATGAACCATTTAGTAATTTGGACTTTTCCAGAAAAATTGAACTTCGGGAAAAACTGTTCAATTATGTGAAAAAAGAAAATCTTTCATTGATTATTTCAACCCATGAATTGTTGGAAGTGATGCCTTGGTTGGATCAGATTATTATTCTGCAAGACGGAAGGCTTATCCAGAATGATTCTCCTGAAGAAACATATAAAAATCCTTATAATGAATACGTTGCAAAACTTTTTGGGGAAGTGAATGTGTTTTCGGATGAGGAAAAAATACACTTTGAGATTGATAAAAATTTTTACTATCCTTCAGAAATCACTATTTCTGAAAATGGAGAAGATGCAAAAGTTTTGGAAAGTCGTTTTTCAGGTAGCTATTATTGGAATAAGTTAGATTTCAAAGGGAAAAAAATAATCATGTATTCTCAACAAAAACTTACGGATTCTGTAAAAATTGTGTTCGTAAGATAAAGATAAAATTGTTGAATTATCGTATGATTTTTTCTGTTTTTGTTAGTTTGTTGATAAAAATTGAGTGAAAAAGTATAAGAGATTGAAAATTTTATTATACTTTTGTTTACCCTATTACAAAACAAGGAAATTTTTGGTTAATTCTCTTTCTGTCTTTATGAGGCCAAAATTAGCAATCCATTTGCAATTAGGCTTTTTGAAAGATTACCCTGCCAAATTTTTCCTTTTTTCGTTTTTTAAAAATTTAGGCTTTCTTCACAAACTCAGATTTTAGAGCCATTGCTCCAAAACCATCAATTTTGCAATCAATATTGTGATCGCTGTCAAAATTTAGGCGGATATTTTTTACTTTCGTTCCGGCTTTTACAGGTTTTGGTGCACCTTTTACAGGTAAATCTTTAATGACAACTACAGAATCTCCGTTTTGAAGTTCATTCCCATTAGAATCGAAAATTTTGTTTTCATTTTCAGCTTCCGAAGGATTCCACTCATGGAAACATTGGGAACATACCATCATATTATCTTGTTCATAGGTAAATTCAGAATCGCATTTTGGACAATGTAAAGTATCGTTCATCTCTTTATTTTTTTGCAAAAATATAATTTTAGAATATAAAATAAGGTGAAAGAATTAAAAACTGTAATTTTGCATCGCCAAAACTAAAGGCATTAAAAAAATGGAACTCATTCACCGAAATCTTTTGATAGGAATACACGACGCACTTCAGGAAACTTTTTTTGAAAAAAATAAATATGCAGATAAAGTCATAGAAAGACTTCTGAAAGCTCATAAAAAATGGGGAAGCCAAGACAGAGCCGTAGTTTCGGAGATTTTTTACAATATCATCCGTTGGAAAAAGCGACTGGAATATTACATGGGAGAAGGTGTAAAACCTGGAAATATTTACAAACTGATTCTTGCATATTTGCTTTGGAGTAAAACGCATTACAAAAAATTTGAGGAATTTGACGGGATCAAGATTGGAGATATTCTCAAAAAATTGGAGAAAAATACTGTTCCTACAAAAGCAATTGAATATTCTGTTCCAGAATGGTTGGCTGAAACTTTAGAAAAAGAACTCGGAAAAAATTGGGAGAAAGAAATGAAGGCTTTGAATGAGCAGGCTCCGACAGTTCTTCGTGCAAATACGCTGAAAACGTCTGTTAAAGAGCTTATTTCGGATTTGAAAGATGAAAATGTGGAGTCTTTTCCGATCAGAAATTATCCTGATGCGGTTCAGTTGGAAGAAAAGAAAAATGTTTTTCTAACTTCTGCTTTCAAGGATGGTTTGTTTGAAGTTCAAGATGCAAGTTCTCAGAAAATTGGCGAATTCCTGGACGTAAAAGAAGGAATGCGTGTTGTGGATGCTTGTGCAGGAGCGGGTGGAAAAACACTTCATCTTGCTGCTTTGATGAAAAATAAAGGTCAGATTATCGCGTTAGATATTTTTGAATGGAAACTGGCAGAACTGAAACGACGTGCAAAAAGAGCAGGAGCTCATAATATTGAAACTCGTCTGATTTCCGATAATAAAGTCATAAAACGTCTACACGAAAAAGCAGACCGTTTGTTAATTGATGCACCATGTTCCGGACTTGGAGTTTTGAAAAGAAATCCTGATAGTAAATGGAAGATAGATGCAGAGTTTATTGAAAGAATTAAAAAAGAGCAGCAGCAGATTTTGCAAGATTATTCTAAAATTATAAAAAAAGGTGGAAAAATGATCTATGCAACGTGTTCTATTTTGCCTTCGGAAAATAATTTGCAAGTGGAAGATTTTTTGAAAAACAATCCTGATTTTAAACTTGTTAAAGACGAAAAAATAATGCCAAGTGAAGGTTACGATGGTTTTTATATGGCACTTATTGAAAGGCAAAAATAAAAAACCTTCTTGCACTATGAAGCAACAAGAAGGCTTAAAAAACACAAATGATGAAAATGTATTGCAAAGTAGCTGCAAAAAAAATTAGGAAATATTATCATATATCAATAAATACTTATTATTTTTTTTGTATAAGAGCTTCTACAGGCTGAAAAGTGCTATGCTATGAATATTTTTTATCTGTTTCAAATCTCTTAAAACTAATTTTTTTCGTAAAAATTCATATTTTTTCTCTCTTTGATTTAAAAATTACCGATTTATGGTTTTTATTTGTGTAAAAATTAACTGTTTGATATTTTTGTTTTCATTTTTTAAACACTAATTTCTACTTTTGTAAAATAAAATTAATTGTAAAATAAAATTAATCATTTTTTAAAATAAAAAATAATGTGCGGAATTGTATGCTTGTTTGATGCAAAACAAAAAACTGAGATTTTACGACCTCAGGTTTTAGAAATGTCTAAAAAAATTCGTCATCGTGGTCCGGATTGGAGCGGTGTTTTCCAAAGTGAAGATGTTATATTTTCTCATGAAAGATTAGCAATCGTAGATCCTACTTCCGGAAAACAGCCACTTTTTACAAAAGATGGAAAAGTAGTTCTTGCAGTGAATGGCGAAATCTATAATCACCAAGAATTGCGTAAAGAATTTCCAGATTACGAATTTCTTACTCAATCAGATTGCGAAGTGATCTTGGCTTTGTACAGAAAATACGGAAGCAATTTTATTGAAAAACTGAATGGGATTTTCGCATTTTCTCTTTATGATACAGAAAATAATGTTTATCTCATTGCTCGTGATCACATGGGAATTTGCCCACTTTATCAAGGTTGGGATAAAAACGGGAATTATTATATAGCTTCAGAATTAAAATCTTTGGAAGGAGTTTGTAATGTAATTGAAACATTTTTGCCGGGACATTTTTTATGCAGCAAAGACGGTCACGAACTTCAGCAATGGTATAAAAGAGACTGGGAAAACTACGATAGTGTAAAAGATAATGTAACCGATATTTCAGCAATAAGAAAAGGTTTGGAAGATGCTGTTCACAGACAATTGATGAGTGATGTTCCTTATGGAGTTTTACTTTCCGGAGGTTTGGATTCTTCTATTATTGCGGCAGTTACAGCAAAATATGCAAGACAAAGAATAGAAAGTGGTGATACTCAGGAAGCCTGGTATCCAAGATTGCACAGTTTTGCGGTAGGTTTGGAAGGTTCACCGGATTTGGCAGCAGCACAAAAAGCAGCAGATCATATTGGTTCTGTTCACCACGAAATTCATTTTACGGTTCAGGAAGGTTTGGATGCAGTTCGTGATGTTATTTATCATTTGGAAACGTATGATGTAACCACAGTTCGTGCTTCTACTCCGATGTATCTTTTAGCAAGAGTAATCAAATCTATGGGAATAAAAATGGTGCTTTCAGGAGAAGGCTCTGATGAATTATTCGGAGGATATTTGTATTTCCATAAAGCTCCGAATGCAAAAGAATTCCATGATGAAACGGTACGAAAATTAGGAAAACTTCACCTTTACGATTGTTTAAGAGCCAATAAAGCATTAATGAGTTGGGGAATTGAAGGAAGAGTTCCGTTTTTGGATAAAGAATTTATGGATGTTGCAATGACAGTGAATCCGAAAGATAAAATGGTGAACAAAGCTGAAGGAAAAATGGAAAAATGGGTGTTGAGAAAAGCGTTTGAAGACTTGTTGCCGGAAAGTATCGCTTGGAGACAAAAAGAACAATTTTCGGACGGAGTTGGATATTCTTGGATTGATACCTTGAAAGAAGTAGCAGAAAAAGAAGTAACGGATGAAATGATGGCAAATGCTAAATTCCGTTTTCCTCTCAATACTCCTCAAAATAAAGAAGAATATCGCTACAGAACTATTTTTGAAGAACATTTCCCAAGTGAAACAGCAGCCGCTACAGTTCCGTCTGTTCCATCAGTTGCTTGTTCTACACCAATTGCTTTAGAATGGGACGAAGCCTTCAAAAAAATGAATGATCCGAGTGGAAGAGCTGTTATCAGTGTTCACGAAGATTCATACTAAATAATTTGATTTTTCATCATTTGTGTTTTTTTTAGCCTGCCAATGTATTTTGGCAGGTTTTGTTTTTGATGTCAATTTTTCTATGAAAAATGAAAATCAAAAACATTTTAAAAATCCTATTTTTGCAAAATAAATTAAAACCAATGTCAAAAGTAAAAATTGGAACTGTTCAGATGTCTTGTGTACAAGACAAGCAAACCAATCTGAATAAAGCCATTGAAAAAATAAAAGAAGCTGCTGCAAAAGGAGCTCAGATCGTATGCTTGCAGGAATTATTCACATCTTTATATTTCTGTGACGTAGAAGATTATGATAATTTTGATCTTGCAGAACCAATTCCGGGTCCTTCTACAAATGCTTTGTCCGAAGTAGCAAAAGAATTAGGTGTTGTAATTATTGCCTCACTTTTTGAAAAAAGAGCAGAAGGTTTGTACCATAATACAACTGCGGTTATTGATGCTGACGGAACCTATTTAGGAAAATATAGAAAAATGCATATTCCGGACGATCCAGCTTTTTATGAAAAATTCTATTTTACACCGGGAGATTTAGGCTACAAAATTTTTAAAACTAAATTCGGAAAAGTAGGCGTTTTGATTTGTTGGGATCAGTGGTATCCGGAAGCTTCCAGAATTACTGCCTTGATGGGAGCCGATATTTTATTTTATCCTACCGCAATTGGTTGGGCAACAGATCAGGATGAAGAAACGAATAAAGACCAATATAATGCTTGGCAAACGATACAAAGAAGCCATGCAGTTGCAAACGGGCTTCCAGTAGTTTCCGTAAATAGAGTAGGTTTTGAACAAGACGGAGCAATGAAATTCTGGGGTGGAAGTTTTGTAACCAATGGACAAGGAAAATTATTATATCTCGCTTCTCACGAAAATGAAGAAGTGGAAGTAACAGAAGTGGATCTTTCCCAAACGGATTATTTCAGAAAACACTGGCCTTTCCTTCGTGACAGAAGAATTGAAACGTATTCTCCAATTACAAAGAGGTTTATTGACGAGGAGTAGTCGGAAAGTCAGAATGTCCGTAAGACCGTAAGAAATATTCTATGAGTTTTAAATTTGAAAAGTTATTGGTTTGGCAGAAAGCAGTAGATTTATCTTCCGAATTTCATTTACTAACTAAAAATTTTCCAAAAGAAGAATTATTTATTCTTACTTCGCAGATAAAAAGAGCAGCAGATTCTATTTCATTGAATATTGCTGAAGGTTCTACCGGACAAACAAATCCCGAATTCAAAAGATTTCTTTCCATTGCATTTCGTTCTGTGATTGAAGTTGTAGGTTGTTTGCACCTTGCTTATCGGAGAAATATTGTTACGGAAGAATTGTTACTGGATTTTTCACAAAAATGTGAAGAAATTGTAGTCATGATAAATGCTTTAAAAAAATCATTAGATAAAAATGAATCAAGAAAATAAATTTTCCGACTTCCGGACTTCCGACTTCGGACTTTCAACACCAAAACAATTAGGCTACCGTTTTCCCGCAGAATGGGAAGAGCACGAAGCAACTTGGTTAAGTTGGCCTCACAAAGAAGAATCTTGGCCGGATAAAATTCAGGAAATTTATCCGTATTATGCTCAGTTTATCAAAATTCTTTCACAAGATGAGTTTGTCAGAATTAATGTGAAAGATGAAAAAATGAGAACATTTGCAATGGATTGCATTATGCAGGCAGGCGCAAATTTAGAAAATATCGAATTTTATTTCAATCCTACCAATGATGCTTGGTGTAGAGATCATGGACCTGCTTTTTTAATAAATCCTGATGCGGAAGAAAAAAAAGTAATTGTAGATTGGGGATTCAATGCTTGGGGCGGAAAATATCCTCCGTTTGATCTGGACGATGTCATTCCTACAAGAATTGGAAAAGAATTTGAAATTCCTGTTTTTCTTCCAGGAATTATTATGGAAGGCGGTTCTGTGGAATTTAACGGAAAAGGAACTATTCTGACTTCAAAATCCTGTTTGCTCAATAAAAACAGAAATCCACATTTGTCTCAGGAAGAAGTGGAGCAATATTTAAAAGATTTTTATTGTGTCGAACAAATTCTTTGGGTAGACGATGGAATTATTGGTGATGATACAGACGGACATGTAGATGATACCATTCGTTTTGTAAATGAGAATACGGTTTTGACGGTCATTGAAGACAATCCGGAAGATGAAAACTATGAAATTCTGCAAAATAATTTTAAACAATTAAAAGAAATGCGACTTTTAGATGGAACTCCGTTAAATATTATTGAACTTCCAATGCCCGATCCTGTAGTTTGGGAAGATCAGCGTTTGCCGGCTTCTTATGCCAATTTTTATATTTCCAATCATCATGTTATAGTTCCGACGTATCGTTGCGAAAAAGATGAAAAAGCACTGGAAATTATTCAAAAATGCTTCCCTGAACGAAAAGTAGTAGGTATAGATTCTACAGAAATTATTTGGGGATTAGGAAGTTTCCATTGTTTAAGCCAGCAAGAACCTTTGGTATAATAGTTAAAGCCTGCAATTTGCAGGTTTTATTTTTTGTATAGAATTTTAAAAATCGGGGCAATTCCCTCACAGCCGCAAAAGCCAACAACTCGGGTCGGGCTATCCACTACTATCTTTTTGTTTTTCCTACACCAATTCCGAACGCGCCTCATGGCGCGTTCCTACAAAAAACAAAAAGGATATCCGTTTCTATCCCTATTGCAAAAATCCAAAATTTAAAAATCCGGAAAAGATCAACCGATAACTGACAACTAAAATTTCCTATCTTTGTTTCTATGACAGGAACAGCAGACAAAAGACTTTTTCTCATCGATGCTTATGCGATGATTTTTCGTGGATACTATGCACTTATCCGAAATCCGAGACTTACAAGTAAGGGATTGGATACTTCCGCAATTTTTGGATTTACCAATTCCTTGATAGAACTTATAAGAAGGGAAAAACCAACACATTTGGCGGTGGTTTTTGATGTAGGACAAGCCAGCGTGAGAACGGATGATTTTGCCGATTATAAAGCGAACAGAAGCGAAACACCCGAAGCTATAAAAATTGCTGTTCCGTATATTCACAGAATTTTGGAGGCTATGCATATTCCTATTTTGGGGGTGGAAGGTTACGAAGCAGATGATGTGATAGGAACTATTGCTTGCAAAGCAGAAAAAGAAGGATACACTATTTTTATGGTTACTCCGGATAAAGATTTTGCACAATTGGTTACCGATAAGATTAAAATTTACAAACCCGGTTTGAAAGGAGGAGATGTAGAAATTTTAGGAGTTGATGAGGTCAAAGCCAAATATGAAATTCAAGATCCAAAGCAAGTCATCGATTTTCTTGCAATGATGGGAGATGCAGTAGACAATATTCCCGGATTGGAAGGAGTAGGAGAGAAAACCGCTATGAAATTTCTGAAAGAATACGGAAGCATAGAAAATCTTTTAGCCAATACAGATCAGTTAAAAGGAAAGTTGAAAGAAAAAATAGAAAACTCGGCAGAACGAGGTATTTTATCAAAAAAATTAGCGACAATTTTGTGCGATGCTCCTATAGAATTCCATCAAGAACAATACGATTTGGAAACACCGGATTTTGAAAAAGTAAAAGAAGTTTTTGAAGAAATAGAGTTTCGGAGACTTTATGAAAATTTGTATCGAGCATTTCAGAAGTCGGAAGACGGAAGTCCCAAGTCTGAAGAAGGGGAATCTTCTAAAAACCAACAACCAACAACCAACAACCAACAACCAATACAGTTAGATTTATTTGCCAATTTCGAAGAATTGGAACAAGCTACTTCTACAAAATCTACCATTGAGCAAAACGATCATCTCTATCAGTTTATTGATACACCAAAAGCCCAGAAAATCTTAGTTGAAAATCTTTTGAAACAATCTGTTGTCTGTTTCGATACAGAAACCACTTCTCTTAATGAATTGGAAGCAGAATTGGTGGGAATGAGTTTTTCTTACCGAAAAGGTTTGGCGTATTATATTCCATTGTCAGAAAAAAGAGAGGAAGTTTTGGAAACGTTGGAAATTTTCAAACCATTTTTTGAAAAGAAAGATATTTTGAAAATTGCCCATAATCTTAAATTCGATTATAAAGTCTTAAAACAATACGATGTCAATATAAAAGGGGCGATGTTCGATACGATGATTGCACATTACCTTTTGAATCCTGATGGAAGACACGGAATGGATTATCTTTCAGAGGTTTATCTTAATTATAAGCCGGTTTCTATTGAAACTATTATTGGGAAAAAAGGAAAAAATCAAGGAAATTTCCGTGATGCCGATTTATTGACACAAACCGAATATGCTGCGGAAGATGCCGATGTTACTTTTCAATTGTATGAACTCTTTGCACCACAACTGAAAAAAGAAAACTTGGAAGAACTATTCTACAAAGTAGAAATGCCATTGATGGAAGTTCTTGCAAAAATGGAACTTGCCGGAATTTCTCTTGATGAAAACTGGCTGAAAAAAGAAAGCAAAGATCTAGAAAATGATCTTAAAAACCTGGAAATCAAAATTTTTGAACTTTCGGGTGAAGAGTTTAATATGAATTCTCCACGACAATTAGGCGAAATTTTATTTGAAAAATTGCAGCTTGATCCGAAAGCTAAAAAAACCAAAACCGGACAATACGCTACTTCCGAAGATGTTCTTCAGAAATTGGCTTCAAAGCATGAAATTATAAAATATATTCTTGAATACAGAACGTATCAGAAATTAAAATCAACGTATGTAGATGCATTGCCTTCACAGATTGAAAGAGACAATCGCGTTCATACGAATTTTTCTCAAACTACGGCTGCAACAGGACGTTTAGCCAGTGTGAATCCCAATTTGCAGAATATTCCGATCAGAACTTTGAGAGGGCAACAAATTCGAGGAGCATTTGTTCCTACTGAAGGAAAAAAACTGATTTCTGCCGATTATTCCCAGATTGAACTTCGCCTGATTGCAGAAATTTCGGATGAAGAAAACATGATAAAAGCATTTGAAAATGGAGAAGATATTCACGCATCTACAGCTTCCAAATTATTTAAAGTTCCTTTGGATGAGGTTTCAAAAATTCAGAGAAGTCAGGCAAAAACGGTAAATTTCGGAATTATTTATGGACAAGGCGCTTTTGGTTTAGCAGAACAAACCGGACTTTCCAGAACGGAAGCAAAACAAATGATTGATGCCTATTTTGAAACCTATCCGAAACTGAAACAATATATGGCTGAACAAGTTCAGAAAGCAAGAGAATTGGGATATGTAGAAACGATTTTGGGAAGAAAACGCCATTTGAAAGATATCAATTCCAATAATTTTGTAGTGAAAGGTCACGCTGAAAGAAATGCGATAAATGCGCCCATTCAGGGAAGTGCGGCAGATATTATCAAATTGGCAATGATAAAAATTGATGAAGAACTGGAAACTCAAAAATTGCAAACGAAAATGTTGCTTCAGGTTCATGACGAATTGATTTTTGAATCTCCAATTGAAGAAATAGAAATCGCCAAAAATTTAATAAAAACCGAAATGGAATCTGCCATTAAAACCAGAGTTCCGCTTTTGGTAGAAGTCGGAGTTGGAGATAATTGGTTGGAAGCGCACTAAAGTTGTTGGTTGATGGTTATCAGTTGATAGATTAAAATTATGAGCGAAAAAATTGTAATTATTGGAAATGGTTTTGATTTGAGGCATTTTTTGCCTACAAAATATAATCATTTGATTACAATTTTGCGGGTTATTGAAAACATAAATTTTGGTAACGAAAGAGAAAATGACTTTGATGAACTTTTTGGAACTTTATTTAAGGAAAAGGATGAATGGTTTTTTGAAAAAATTAATGAATATTACGAAACTAAAAATATTTATTTTGAAACTGAAAAATTAAAATCAATACAAGAACGAATAAAAACTAATAGCTGGTTTCAATATTTAAAATCTGTTGAAGATAACAAAATTGAAACTTGGATTGATTTTGAAACAGAAATAAATAGGATTCTAAAAATAATTACAGTTTTTTTTGAAAAATTTGACGAGAATAAAAATATTTTACATAAAAATCACCGTCAGTTTTCAAATTTTATATTAATGGAGAGTAATTACGATACTTTTTTCAAAAATAATGTTGAAAAAAATATTTTGACTAATTTTTTCTTCTTTGATTCTTTATCAGATAATAGGTTTCTTAAAATTAATGAAGATTTCTTTTTAATTATTGAAAAAAAAATTCAATATATTAAGGAGAAAGAATTTTTCGACTCAATATACAAATCGTTAGAGGAATTTATTGGAATTTTTAATGATTATATTATTTTCATTGTCAATAAATTTTATAGACATTTTAGAGAAGAGAAAAGAGAAAATTTTATTTTATTGAAATATTCATATCTATTTGATAAAGTGAAGCATATTTATTCTTTTAATTATACAAATACGTATCAAAATTTATATAAAAATAAAGAAGATATTCCCGAAAATTTTAGAGCTGTACTTGGTACAGATTTTTTTAAAAATGTTGATTTTTTACATGGTTCTTCAATTGAAAACTGGAATAATAATGTTGGAAATTTAAAAATGGTTTTAGGTGTAAATGATATTGATCCATTACTAAAAAATCATAAACTTTTTCAGTTTACAAAATATTTTCAAAAATTACATAAAGGCACAGACTATTTATTTTTAGATGAACAAATCCAAAACATAGAGGATGGAATGGTTTACAATGATTTTGAGTTTTATTTTTGGGGGCATTCACTTGATGTTTCAGATAAAGAATATATAAAAGACGTATTTAAGATTGTTAAAAAAAACAAAAGCTGTATTAAAATTTTCTATCACGATGTTTCAGGAAAAGCAGACCAATTAAAAAATCTTCTCAATATTATTGACAAAAATATCATTGAAAGTATGATGAAAAAAAAGACGCTGGTTTTTATTGAATCAACACCGGAAAACTTATTTAAAGAATTATGATAATCAAAACACCAAACACCAAACACCAAAAACTAACAACAATCAACCAATAATTAAAAATATGAAAGCAGTACTATTTTACGAGCACGCAACAGACAAAACAATGGAAGAATTTATGGAAGTTTTTCCAAGACATGAAGCATTTGAGAATGAATTCTTAAAAACAGGAAAAATTTTGGGAATTGGTGCATTTGCAATTCCGGGAGAAGGAGCAATGGCTATTTTCACAGACAAAGCTGCTGCTGAAGAATTTTCAAAAAACGACCCTTTCGTTTTGGAAGGTTGTATTGCAAAAGTAACCATCAAAGAATGGATGGATGAATTGGCGAAATAAATGAAATTTCTAATTATTATTCCTACTCACAACGAGGAACAAAATATTCTTTTCTGCTTGAAATCCTTGGAAAATCAAACTTTCAGGGATTTTAAAGTTGTGGTGGTAAACGATGGTTCTATCGACAAAACTCAGGAGATTGTAGAAGATTTTAAATTAAGATCAATCATCAATCATCAATTATCCATTATTAATTTAGAAAGATCTCAGCATCAGCCTGGTGCAAAAGTAGTTCGCACCTTTAAGAAAGGTTTGGAATCGGAAAATTTTGAAAATTTTGATGTCATTTGCAAATTCGATGCAGATATTATTTTTCCTGAAAATTATCTTCAAAAAATTTCCGAATTGTTCCAAAATGATCCGAAATGCGGTTTAGCAGGAGGTTTATTGTATATTGAAAAAAATGGAGAATGGATCTATGAAGGCAATTCCAACAAGCATCATGTTCGTGGTCCTTTGAAAGCGTATAGAAAAGAATGCTTTAAGGAAATTGGCGGTTTGAGGGAGACTTTAGGTTGGGACAATATTGATTCCACACTTCTTAAAAATCTTGGATGGAAAGAAACCGTATTGCCCGAATTGCATACAAAATTGTTGAAATATAAAGGAAAAGATTATTCTGTAAAGCCCTCGGAATACTACGGAAGATATTTTTATTTTTTGGGACTGAATCGTTTTCTCACCTACGTTTCAGCCTTAAAAGAAGCGATGCGAAATAAATCGTTTTCATTTTTCATCAAAATTGTATCGGAATATGAAAGATGCAAAAAGCAAAAATTAGAACTGAAAATAACCAAAAAAGAACAAGCTGTAATCAATGAATTTCGCTGGAAATTATTCAGGGAAAAATGGCTGAAATTTTAAACATAATGAAATTAAAACCAATATTTCTTTTTCTCTTCATATTGACATTTTCTGCTTTGTTTGCTCAGAAAAATGCAGATGCAATTATTTACAATGCAAAAATTTATACGGTAAACCGAAAGTTTGACATTGCGGAAGCCATGGCTATTTCTAAGGGCAAAATAATTGCGATTGGAAAAAAATCAGAGATTCTGAAAAAATTTGCTTCTAAAAATCAAATTGATGCAAAACAAAAATTCATATTTCCCGGATTTATCGATGCACATTGTCATTTTACAGGTTTTGCTTTGGACGGTTGGAAATGCGAACTTTGGGGAACAAAATCTTGGGACGAAATTCTGAAAAAATTGGAAGAATATTCTAAAAATGCTCCAATGGAATGGCTCTACGGAAGAAGTTGGGATCAAAATGATTGGGCTGTAAAAGAATTTCCAAGCAAAGAAAAACTGGACGAAATGTTTCCGAATCGTCCGGTTTATCTGAAAAGAATTGACGGACATGCTGCAATTGCCAATCAAAGAGCTTTGGAAATTGCAGGAATTACAACTGATATAAAAATGGAAGGAGGCGAAATCGAAAAGAAAAACGGAAAACTTACCGGAATTCTTATTGATAATGCCATGCTTTTAGTGGAAAAACACATTCCTGAAATTGATGAAGATTTAGCAGAAAAATACATTGCAAATTTGCAGAAAGATTGTTTGGGAAATGGTTTGACATCGCTTCACGATTGCGGAATTTCGGAATCTATGTTTGATCTTTTGTTTAAAGTTCAGGATGAAAATATTTTGAAAATTAAGATTTTTGCTTTGATGGAAAACAATCCGAAAACGTATGAAAAATGGATTTCCAAAGGAAGATTTACCAATGGAAGAATTACTTTTGGCGGATACAAAATATATTCGGATGGAGCGCTTGGTTCCAGAGGAGCTTGCCTTTTGCACGACTATTCGGATAAAAAAAATTGGAAAGGTTTTCTTTTAAGCGATCAAAAACAATTTCGTGAAATTGCCAATGAACTGATTAAAAGTAATTTGCAGATGTGTACACACGCAATCGGAGATTCTGCAAACCGAACAATGCTCAATATTTATGGCGAAGTTTTGAAAGGAAAAAACGACAGAAGGTGGAGAATTGAGCATGCACAAGTAATAGATGAAAAAGATTTTGATTTATTTGGAAAATTTTCAATAATTCCTTCTGTTCAGCCAACACATGCAACTTCTGATATGTATTGGGCAGAACAAAGATTGGGAAAAGAACGATTGAAAAATTCGTATGCTTATGAAAAACTTTTGCAGGAAAACGGTTGGCTTCCTTTGGGAACAGATTTTCCGGTGGAAGAAATCAATCCGTTGAAAACTTTTTATGCGGCTGTTTCAAGAAAAGATGCTTCCGGATTTCCGGAAAATGGCTTCCAAAAAGAGAATGCTTTAACGAGAGAACAAGCACTTCGTGGAATGACTATTTGGGCAGCAAAAGCAAGTTTTGACGAGAAAGAAAAAGGGAGTCTTGAGGTTGGAAAATCTGCGGATTTTGTAATTTTGGATCAAGATATTATGACAATTCCTGAAAATGAAATTTTAAAATCTAAAGTTTTGGAAACGTGGATTAACGGAGAAAAAGTTTTTGAAAAGCATTGAGAAAAATAGCTTACATAGAAATCGATACACACTCCGAAACCGCTTCCAATTTTATGGAGTTGATGGACGGTTCGCAAAAATTTGAAATCGATTATTTCTTTTCTCCGAAAATTTATAAAATCATTGGTAAGCAAAAACCGAATATTCATTATGTAGAGCCAAATTCAATACTTGAAAAACTCAAAACTGAAAAATATGATTTGATTATTATTGGAACAGTTCACCGGTATTTTCATATTTTTAAAGCCATTTGTGAGAAGTACAAAACGGCGATTTTGGTTCACAATCTCAATTTTTCCAAAGCATCAAAATTTAATTTATTTAAAAGTATTTTTAAAAAAGACCGAGTGTATCGATTGAAACTTTTGTTGAAAGAAGATTTGCTTTCCGTTTCCAAAGTTTATCAAAAAGCCTCAAAACTTTTGGTTTTAGACAAGTCGTTTGAATCAGAAAAATTCAATTATTTTCCATTATTTTTTACTAAATTTTCACAGGAAAATTCTTTAGCAAAAATCAAAATTGTAATTCCCGGAGCTGTTTCCCAACAAAGAAGAAATTATCTTTATGTTTTGGAAAAAATTAAAAATTTCAAAAATGAAATCGAAATTGTTTTTCTTGGAAAAGCTCAAGAGGAAGAATTAAATTGGCTAAAAAATGCAGAATCTCAGCTCCCGAAAAATGTTTCCATACAGTATTTTACAGAAAGAGTAAATTCCGAAAATTTTGATGGAATTATGAAAAATGCTTCACTTCTTTGGTGTCCTGTTCAGGAAAAAACGGAGTTTTTTAGCATGGAAGAAATATATGGAAAGACCAAAATCAGCGGAAATGTTGGAGATGCAATCCGGTTTTCAAAAAGAGCTATTTTTCCTAAAAGTTATCAATCTGATTTTCCTTTTATTATCAATGAAAATGAAGAAAATTTTGAAGGACAAATTTTGCAATTAACAAAAGAAAAATACAATTTTCAGGATTCTTTTTCCAAAGAAAAAATTTTAAAAGATATAGAAAACGTTTTGGAAAATCTTCTTGAAAATTAATGGCTATTCTAATTTTTTTTAACATTGATATTCAGTAATCTTCAGGATGCTTCGACTTCGCTCAGCATGACACTGCAAAAATAAAACAGTTAGTATTAGAAATGTCATGCTGAGCGAAGTCGAAGCATCTTTACACAATTCAAGAAGTTTTAGCAGTTTTTCAAATTAATTATAATTATCACTAAAATCTAAAAATACTTTTTATAAAATCTTTATTAATATAATCTTCTATCGGAAAGATATTCAGAAAATAATTTCCCACTAAAAAGAAAATCAAAACTACGGAAGGTTTGTAAATCAAATTCAGAAAGCTGTTGTGAAAATTGGGAAGAATAATAGCTACTGTAATAGCCAAAGTTCCGATAATCAAAGCATAAACCATCTCTATCGATAGAGGGAAAATCCGAAATTTCCAATAATTGAAAATAATTTTGGCAAGATTGAATAAAGTAAGGGAAATGGAAGTAGCCAAAGCAATTCCTATCAGTTCCAATTTTGTATTATGAAGAAAATAGAAATTCAGAACAATAGTAGTAATTGCTAAAAACATCATGATCACAATATTGAATCGGTAATATTTTGAAAGCGAAATAACGTGCCCGTTAAAACCCGTTGCCAAATCAAAAAGCATGGCAAATCCCAGAATCCAAATCACAGGTTCAGATTGTTTCAGAAGGTCGCCGTTTTTTATAAATTCTGCCAAATATGGAAACCCGACCAAAACGCAGGAAAGTAAAACCAAACCGATAAAAAAGAGTGATAAAGACGATTTTTTGTGAATTCGGTCGAGCTCTTCAAAATCATTTTCTGCAATAGTCTTGTTGATGATAGGTGCGGAAATATTATACAATCCCATTGATGGAATACTGATCAGCGAGATAATAGAGTAGAGTGTGCTGTAAACACCGTTGGCTTCAAAATTGATGAATTCGCCAATCATATAGCTGTCAATTCTCAGAGCAATATAATTTCCGATATTTCCGAGAAATCCGTAAAAGCTGTAATTCAGAACATTTTTCCAGAGATTATCTTTCTTAAAATATTTTGTACTAAAGTCGGGCTTTATTTTTTCCAGTTTGTTGGTATAGGAAATATATCCGAAAAGCCCAATAATAAAAGCTCCGATAAAAAATAAATAGGCTCCTTTTTCCGGAATATGAAAGAAGAAAAAAAGACAGAAAGCACCCAAATTGGCAACTTTCGGAAGAAGATTTTCAAAAATATTGGGAATTACAATTCTTTTATAATTGGATAAAAATTTATTGAAAACCGCACTTAACGCTAAAACCAATATTAATGGGAGAATCAGCCTTTTCATGCTCCACATTTCTGTGGTTTTCAGAATCGGGAAAAGCTCATTCAGTAAAAAATATCCTAAAATAAATATTGTGAAATTCACCAAAATTCCGACCAATGAAAGTGAAAGCATATTGTGATGCTTTCCATCCAAAGAAGTCTGACGGAAAAACTTGACATTTGAAAATGAAATCCCAAAAACTACAATTGGCAGCAACATTTCGGCAGTAGGAAGCACATATCGCAATTTTCCATAAAATTCCATATCATACGGAAATATAAAAATCGCGGAAAATGTACCCAGCAAAAAACCCAGATATCCAACAATCGAATATTTAAAACCCTGCCTTGCTACTACACTCATTAGTTCGGAATAAAGATAATATTGTTAATGTATTGGGTATAATTTTTCAGATTTTCAGCATTTTGTTTTTCAAGAAAATCTTTCGTCAGTTTTTTTAATTCCAATGAATTTCGATCAAGATAATGGGCGGTAAAATTCCAGTTTTCAATTTGTTCTATGAAACTCCAGACTGGTTGCTGATGATGTCTTTGCTCAATTTCGATCATCATGGTTGGTCGGAATTTTTTGATGGTTTTTTCGGCTCCTTTTATGGTTTTCATTTCATTTCCTTCCACATCTATTTTGATGAAATCCAGCTTTTTCAGATTTTGTGTTTCTACCCAATCGTCAAATTTTGTGACCTTTATTTTTTCAGTAACGGATTTTTCTTCGTTTTCTTCTTTTTGGGAAGTTTGCAATGTTCCGCGTGAATGAATTTCTTTTCCGTTGATGATAGGGATTTTAAATTCTGCTTCTGTGTTTTGGTCGGATAAAGCTAATGGAATCACATTTATTTTTGGAAAAATCCTCTTCAGTCTTTTGTATAAATTTCCGTTTGGCTCGAACGCGAAAATATTTTGTGAAGGAAGTATTTTTTCTACTTGAAATATGTAAATACCCAAATTAGCACCAATATCCACAAAAACATCATTTTTTTGCAGATAACCCAGAATCCAAAGTAGTTCTGGCTCTATTTTTCTTTCCAATACATTCTCTTTTGAAAGATTTTTAAGTTTTTTGAAAAACCTTTCTTTATAAAAAGAGGGAGATATGTATTGAAGTTGATCTGCTAATGAGCTGTATAGAGACATAGTAAGTTAGAATTCGGATGAATAGAATAGCAAAGATAAATCTTTTTGTTAATAAAATGTTAAATTTTAAGAAGAATTCTTTCACTCAAAGTAAATATTTATATTTGAAATTGTATTGATTTCAAAACGATTTTCTTATGAAAAAAAGTATTATACTACTTTCTCTGGCTTTTTTGACTTCCTGCAAAACAGCTACGAATATTTCTGATTCTAAAAAACCATTTGTTTGGGAAGGTGCAAATATGTATTTCCTTTTAACCGATCGTTTTAAAAATGGAGATAAAACCAATGACGTTGCTTTTGAAAGAACTGAAAAACCAGCTCTTTTAAGAGGTTTTGAAGGAGGAGATTTGCGGGGAGTCATTGAAAAAGTGGATGATAATTATTTTTCAAATTTAGGAGTGAATGCAATTTGGATGACACCGCTTGTAGAGCAAATTCATGGATATACAGATGAAGGAACGGGAAAAACCTATGCATTTCACGGATATTGGGCAAAAGATTGGACTACCCTTGATCCGAATTTCGGTAAAGAAAAAGATTTGCAGGAATTGGTGGAAAAAGCTCACAAAAAGGGAATCCGAATTGTGTTGGATGTGGTTATCAATCATACAGGTCCCGTTACACCCATTGATAAAATTTATCCTGCAGATTGGGTAAGAAGCGCTCCGCAATGTAAATATGACAATTACATCAATACAACAGCTTGTACATTGGTGGCAAATCTTCCAGATGTGATGACGGAAGAAAACATCAATGTCGGACTTCCGAAAATGCTCGAAGAAAAATGGAAAAAAGAAGGACGATACGAAGCTGAAACGAAAAGCCTGAACGAATTTTTTGCAAAATATAACTTCCCGAAAGCTCCGAAATATTACATTATGAAATGGCTTTCCGATTATATTAAAAAATATGGAGTAGACGGTTTCCGTATAGATACCGTAAAACATGTGAATGAAGATGTTTGGAAAGAATTTCAGAGAGTTTGTCAGGATGCTTTTGACGAATACAAAAGAAATAATCCTTCCAAAGTTTTGGATAATAATCCGTTTTTTACAGTTGGAGAAGTATACGGTTATGGAATTTCCCAGAAGAAAATTTATGATTTCGGAGATAAGAAGGTGAATTATTTCAATAATGGTTTTGAAAGCCTAATCAATTTTGAATTTAAAGGTGATGCCAATAAACCGTATGAAGAAATTTTTTCAAAATATTCAGGAATTTTAAATTCTGACCTGAAAGGTTTTGGCGTGATGAATTACATTTCTTCTCATGATGACGGTTGGCCTTTCGATAAAGAACGGAAAAAAACTTTTGAAGCAGGAACTAAATTATTGCTTTCTCCAGGAATTTCCCAAATTTATTACGGAGACGAAACTGCACGTCCATTAATTGTAAACGGAGCAGAAGGTGATGCCAATCTTCGCAGTAATATGAATTGGAATGATATTCAGAATAATCCTGAAACTAAAAAATTATTGGAGCATTTTCAGAAATTAGGAAAATTCCGTGCGAATCATCTTGCAGTTGGAGCAGGAGTTCATCAGATGATTTCAAATTCACCGTATTGGTTTTCCAGAGTTTACGAAAATAAAGGTTTTACGGATAAAGTAGTGATTGGTCTCAATTTGGATAAAGGAACTAAAGAAGTAAATGTAACAGGAATTTTTGAAAATGGAGATAAAATCCGTGATGCATATTCCGGAGCTTCGATGTCTGTTATTGACGGAAAAGTATCGTTAAATTCCAATTACGAAATTGTATTACTGGAAAAAGTAAAATAATATAAAAGAGGCTGTCTCAAAAGTCATAAAATTTAGGATTTTGTCATTTCGACGAAGGAGAAATCTTTTGTAAATCAGTAAAATAGATTCTTTACTTCATTTCATTACGTTCTGAATGACACTTTGGAAAACAGCCTCTTTTTTTTAAAGAAAAGGTGCTTCCAGAAAATCATTTAACGGTTTTATGGATTTAAAAATTTTTGCGAAATTTTTCACAGCTTTTGCATCCGTCAATTCTTCATCGGAAACAGGATGAGAGACCACAAAATGTTTTAACTTCAGATATTCTGCCATTGGATCTTCTTTTTCAAAACCTTGTGGAACTTTCTGGAGTTTGTTTTCCACACTCAATCCTCTGAAATTATTCCGAAAATCTTTTTGCTCGAGAATTTTTAAAAATTCATCACCATTCATAGAAATTTCTTTTCGGATTTCCTTGAGAACTTTTGGATCAGGTTGATAAACTCCACCTGCAAGAAAAGATTTTCCGGGTTCGATATGAAGATAATATCCCGCAATCTTATTTCCTTTTCCGATTCCCAAACTCGCTCCGAAATTGGTTTTGTATGGAGATTTATCTTTAGAAAAGCGTGTATCTCTATATATTCTGAACATGGATTTTTTGGCATCCATTTTCCCAACTTCTTCATCAAAATCGGCAATTTCTTCAATTAAGTTTTCAACAAAGACTACCACATCTTCATGAGCTTCCGTATAAAGGTTTTTGTTTTCGGTGAACCAATCTCGGTTGTTATTTTTATCTAAATTTTTTAAAAATTGTAGAGTAGAGGATTTCATAAGTTATAATTTTATTAATTGCGAATTTTAGCCTGAGGTTCTCGAAGGCTCATAAAAATACAAAAATCCTTAGATTTTTTCCATATTAATTATTGATTGGGGAATTTTCTTTTAGAAAGATTAGGAAGATTTTCCCATTCATCATTGATGATGGCTTCCTTTTTCTTTCTACTCCAACCTTTTACTTGCCTTTCAAAAGCAATAGCCTGATAAAAATCGTCAAATTCTGTATAAAAGAGAACTTCTACTGGTCGTCTGGTAAAAGTATAGGAATTAGGATCATATCCATTTTGGTGATAAAGAAATTTAGTTTCCAAATCATCAGTTGTACCGGTGTAATAAGTATTATCTGAGCAAAGCAGAATATAAACGTAAAATTTTTTCAAAGGTGTTTTTCTTCAAAATTAATCTTTTTATTTTTAATGAAAAAGCTTTGCTTTTGGCTTTTTTTGAGCCTTCGAGAACCTCAGGCTGATATTTTTCGGATAAATTTATTTTTTGGAATTTTAATGGCTTTTTAATTAAAAATTTCATCTAAAATAAAATCCGTATCTTTGCAGCTGAAAATTTAGACGATCTTTAAATGAATTTATTTACGGAATCCAATTTAAGTCCTGAAGTTCTTCAGGCGATTGGCGAACTCGGCTACGAACAGCCGACAGAAATCCAAAAGCAGACTATTCCTTTTATTCAATCAGACATTCGCGATCTTATCGCACTTGCGGCAACAGGAACAGGCAAAACAGCAGCATTTTCGCTTCCGATTTTGGATATGATAGACGACAATAGTCGTAAAATCCAATTATTGGTGCTTTGCCCGACTCGAGAACTTTGCCTCCAGATCACTAAAGACATCAAAAATTACACGAAATACCTGAAAAACATCAAAACTACAGCAGTTTATGGTGGAAGTAGTATTATGGAACAAATTCGTTCCCTGAAAGAAAAACCACAAATTATTGTAGGAACTCCGGGACGTGTAATTGATTTGATTAATAGAAAAGCATTGGATTTTTCATCTATTCACTGGTTGGTTTTAGATGAGGCAGACGAAATGCTTTCTATGGGCTTCAAAGATGATCTGGAAACTATTTTGAGTGAAACTCCTGAAACAAAGCAAACTTTTTTGTTTTCAGCTACTATGAACAAAGAAGTAGAAAGGATTTCTAAAAATTATCTTACAAAGCCTCACAAAATTTCTGTAGGTTCTATCAATGCTGTGAAGAAAAACATTGCCCACGAATTTTATGTAGTAGGGTACAGACAGAAAAAAGAAGCATTGAAACGTTTGATAGACGCAAATCCAAACCAATATTCCATTATTTTTTGTAGAACAAGAATGGAAACTCAGGAAGTAGCAGATTTTTTGATGCAGAACGGTTATGCAGCAGATGCACTTCATGGCGATCTTTCTCAAGCTCAGAGAGATACGGTAATGAAAAAATTCCGTCTCAAAAATATAGATATTTTGGTTGCAACGGATGTTGCAGCGAGAGGTTTGGATGTGGATTCTTTGACACACGTGATTCATTATTCGCTTCCTGATGATCCGGAAGTTTTTGTTCACCGAAGCGGAAGAACAGGTCGTGCCGGAAAAGACGGAATTTCTATGGCATTAATAAAGCCTGAAGAAACCAGAAAATTAAAACAGATCAAGTCTTCTACAAAAATTGAAATTACCGAAAAGCAAATTCCGAAAGGTGAAGAAATTGTTAAAGCTCAGGTTGCCGGTGTTTTTGAAAGTCTTTTCACAGAACATGAAGATTTCTTTGAGTTTGATGACAGCCTAATTCCTGATTTATCACAGTTCACAAAAGAAGAACTGGTGCATCAATTGCTACAATTCCAACTGAAAGATTTGGCTCAGTATTATAAAAATAGAAATGATCTTTCCGTTCAGAGACTTTCCAAAGAAGATGATCTTCCGCAAAGCAGAAGAGAAAGAAGAAGAGATGACAACAGAAGTGGAAGAGATCGGGATGGAAGAAAGGGAAAACACAGAAATAATGAAAATATGCTTAGATTTTTCTTTAATCTTGGAAAACGCGATCAATTGAAAAAAGTAGACATGCTTGATATCATCAATAAAGCTACGGCAAAATCTAAGAAACGTGCAGATATTGGAGATATCGAAATTTTAGATAAGTTTACTTTCTTTGAAGTGGATAAGAATTTTAAAAATGAAATTCTTTCTAATCTTCCAAGTATGAAATTCAAAGGGAAGGAAATGAGAGCAGAAGTTGCGAACTAAACATGAGCACAATGATATTTTAAACAGCCTTTTTTGAGGCTGTTTTTTTATTCTTTTAGAAAAAATTAATTCTATTTTTGTAAAAAATAAATCGGTAATGTTGGAAAAGTTCGCTTTTTTATTTTTATTCTTGTATGCTTTTCTAAATGCACAAAATGATGGTTTCAAGGATCATATTTCTAATTTTAATATGACTTCTTTTACCTACAAACATAATAAAAAATGGTCTGCATATATTGAATTGCAACAGCGTTCTATTCAGGATTTTATGCTTCCGGATTATTACGAAATCAAAGGAGGAATTGGGTACAACCTCAATAAATCCAACCAGGTTTTTATTGGAATTGGGAAATACGGAACATACAGAGACAGCAAATTTTATCAGCGAGAAAATCGGCTTTGGCTGCAATACGTTTTCTCACAAAATATCTCACGTTTGAAGATCGACCATCGTGTTCGAGCCGAAAAGCGTTTCTTTTATTTCCCACAACCTGATATAAAATCAAATGACGAAAGATACCGATATCGTCTGTCTTTAACATTGCCTCTGAATAATAAAAAAATGCAATCCAAAACGTTTTTTCTCAATACTTTCGATGAAATTTTTGTGGGACCAAAAGATCCGTTTTTTAAGAGAAACCGATACTTTGCAGATTCGGATATCAGATAGATGATTTTATGGTGACTAATTTTGGATATATGTGGCAAAGAGAATTTTCTGCTAATGATATTAAAAACTATCACTTTGTCTATTTCGGACTGAATTTTACATTCGATAGATTAAAAAACAGTGAGTATCGGGAAATTCCGGTAGTTGATTAAAATCACCATCAATGTTAATAAAAATTAATATCGGAATTTTTAAGCTATGCTTATGAATTCTCATATTTGCATTACTAAAACTCTAAAATTAAAATTAAATGGGAATCGGGAATATTTTCAAAGCTTTCCAGCCTAAAGACAAGGTTTTCTTTGTTTTGTTTGATAAAGTAGGACAAAATCTTGTAGAGATGTCAAAGTTTTTCCATGAAGGAATTCAGGAATTTGATCAAAATGATGATACTTTCATGAGTAAAATCAGTGATTTCGAACACACTAATGATGAGCTTACTCACCAGATTTTTGTAGAATTAGGACAAAATTTTATTACTCCTTTTGATAGAGAAGACATTTCATTGTTGGCAAATCGCCTTGATGATATTGCGGATTATATGTTTGCTTCAGCAAAATACATATACCTTTATAAAACCCCTGAAACGAAGGAATATGCAGAGTTTTCACTTCTTATTCATAAGGCTTGCCTTGAAATTCAGAATGCATTGGGGAATTTAAAAGATTTTAAAGATCCTGCTGCTGTAAAAGAATCTTGTATCAAAATCAATTCTTATGAAAATATAGCTGATGATGTGCAGAGTAATGCTTTGATGAAACTTTTTGAAACCAATGATCCTATCAGAATTATCAAAGTGAAATCTGTACTTAATTATCTTGAAGAAGTAACAGATAAAGCAGAAGATGTAGCCAATATTCTGGAAAATATTGTGATCAAATACGCATAATTTTCAACCAATTATTTTAGAATGGATCTACCTGTACTTCTGATCGTTATTATTGCTCTTGCCTTAATATTTGATTATATCAATGGTTTTCACGATGCAGCCAATTCTATTGCCACGATTGTTTCCACAAAAGTTTTAACGCCTTTTCAGGCTGTACTTTGGGCGGCACTTTGGAATTTTGCAGCATTTTTTGTAGCAATGTATATAATTGGAGAATTTAAAATTGCTAATACTGTTGCAAAATCTGTGAATGAAGAATTTATTACCCTTGAAGTTATTTTTGCAGGCCTCATTGCGGCAATAGCTTGGAATTTACTGACTTGGTGGTTTGGAATACCCTCATCATCTTCTCATACATTAATTGGCGGTTTTATAGGATCTGCGTTAATGCATGCACTGGTAAAAGAGTATCATTATATTTCTGTAGAAAATAATACACTTGGTTTGTTTCAGAAAATTATTGAGGCTTTTAAAGGTTTAATGCACCAAAATGTTGTAAAATATGATTATGTAATTCCTATTTTCCTATTCATATTTTTAGCACCTTTTATTGGGATGTTTATTTCTGTTATTATTACATTAATAATTGTAAGGATAAGTAAGAATTCTCACCCTTATAAAGCAGATAAAATTTTTAAAAAATTGCAATTAGTTTCCTCAGCGCTTTTTAGTTTAGGACACGGAACCAATGATGCCCAGAAAGTAATGGGTATTGTAGGAGCGGCAATTATTTACTATCATGTACAAATGCTTCATGATCCTGTTTATATAGCAATGGAAGGAAAAGAGCAGTTCAGATATTTTGTTGAACATTATTGGTGGGTTCCGGTAGCCTCTTTTATTATGATTGCTTTAGGAACTATGAGTGGCGGTTGGAAAATTGTAAAAACAATGGGAACAAGAATTACAAAAGTAACACCACTTGAAGGGGTAAGTGCAGAAACAGCAGGAGCAATTACTTTGTTTTTAACAGAGCATTTTGGTATCCCTGTTTCTACTACTCACACTATTACCGGATCAATTATCGGGGTTGGTTTAACAAAAAGAGTTTCTGCAGTACGTTGGGGAATTACGGTAAGTTTGCTTTGGGCATGGATTCTCACGATTCCGATTTCTGCAATCGTAGCAGGTATTACGTATCTTTTAGTTATTCTTATAACCTAAAGTTACGTTCATAATAGTATGATTATATAAAAGTTTTGTCTTCTTGACAAGGCTTTTTATTTTTTTAAGCATTCAAAAATTGTATTTTTGCAGGAAACCAAAACATATTCATGGAATTTTTAGATCAGTATCAGGAAATAGTAGCAACAGCAATAGACAAATATTTGTTCAAAGACAAACCTAAGGAACTTTACGAACCTATGAACTATATTATTTCGCATGGAGGCAAAAGGCTTCGTCCGATTATGGTTTTGATGGGTTGCGAACTTTTCGGAGGCGATATTTACAAAGCTTTGAAACCGGCTCTCGCTATTGAATATTTTCATAATTTTACTCTGATCCATGATGATATAATGGACGAAGCTCCACTTAGAAGAAATGTTCCGACTATTCATACGCTTCATGGTACTAATACAGCCATACTTTCCGGAGATGGACTTCTTTTAAAAGCATACAAATTTTTTGAAGATCTTGAGCCTGAACTTTTTAAAGCCTGCATCAGAGTTTTTACACATACCGGACTTTTATTGTGCGAAGGACAGCAGTATGATATTAATTTTGAAACTCAGGAAAATGTAACGTATGAGGATTATATCCGAATGATTACCTATAAAACCGGAATTTTAAGCGCATCTTCTTTTGAAATAGGAGCTTTGATAGCAAAAGCCAACTTCTCCGAAGCAAAGGCATTATTCAATTTTGGAAAACATATCGGTATTGCTTTTCAGATTATGGATGATTATCTGGATGTTTTCGGAAATCAGCGTCAGTTTGGAAAAAAACATGCAGGAGATATCTATGAAAATAAAAAAACGGTTCTTTATCTTTTAGCTAGAGAACATGCAACTCCTGAAGAAAGAAAAGAATTGGATTTTTGGTATTCCAAAAAAACAGACAATATTGATAAGGTTTTTGGTGTGGAAAAGATTTTCCGCAGAACAAAAGTAGATGAAAAAACACTTCGTCTTGTTCAGAAACATAATGAAATCGGACAAAGTTATTTGAAAAAGATTAATGTTCCCGAAGAAAAGAAAAAACCTTTTATCGAATTAGCTAATTATTTGTTGAGAAGAGAAAGCTAATTGATTTTGATATGGTGATTTGCTGATATGCAGATCACAATCACGTCGTCATCACCAAATCAACTATGAAATTCCGAACTGAGGTACATATCGAAGATTCTGAAAAAAAAATAGAAATTGAAGATAAAATATTTTCAATTGGTTCCTGTTTCGCTTCAGAAATTTCAGATTTGTTGGGCAATGGTCAATTACAAACATTGAATAATCCTTTCGGAACTATTTTCAATCCATATTCGATCAATCATGCAATAAAAAAATTGCACGATTCTCAATGGTATTCGGAAGAAGATTTAGTGACATACAATGATGCATTTATTTCGCTGGATCATCATACGAAATTTGATTCCGAGTATATACATCAGACCTTAGAAAAAATAAATGCCGAAATCGAAATAGGAAATACTTTTCTTCAGGAAACCAACTGGGTTATTATAACATACGGAACTTCTTTTATTTATGAATTTCTTCCGAAACAAAAATTAGTAGCCAATTGCCATAAAATTCCACAGAAATTTTTTCAAAAAAGAATGCTTTCACATTTGGAATTGACGGATTCTATCTACGAAACGATCATTAATCTGAAAGACATTTGCAAAGATGATGCTCAGATTTTGTTCACCGTTTCTCCGGTTCGTCATACAAAAGATGGAATAGTTGAAAATCAGCTAAGTAAGGCGAAATTAATTACGGCTATTCACGAAATGATTCCGCAATTTGATAACTGCAATTATCTTCCAATTTATGAAATTTTAATGGATGATCTGCGAGATTACCGTTTTTATAAGGATGATCTTATCCATCCGAATTCTCAGGCAATACACTATATTTTTGAAAAATTTGGAAATGCTTATTTTTCAGAGGAAACGAAAGCATTTATTACCGAAAATTTTAAAATTTATCAGGCTTTACAGCATAAAACATTAGACAGTAAAAGCCCGAAACATCAGGAATTTTTGCAAAAATTGAATTTGAAAATCGCTGAACAGCAAAAAAAAGTAAAACATAAAATTTTTAGTTGATAGTAAATAGTTGTTGGTTATGGAATTTTAACTGATAACTAACAACAGTCCACCAATAACCAAAATGATAGATACACATACACATTTATATTCCGAAGAGTTTGATTTCGATAGAGCAGAAATAATTCAGCGTGCTTTGGATAAAGGCATTACAGAATTTTATCTTCCAGCCATAGATTCTGAAAGCCACGAAAAAATGTTGGCTTTAGAAGCTGAATATCCGGAGAAAATTTATTCAATGATGGGGCTTCATCCGTGTTATGTGAAACCGGAAACTTGGGAAAAAGAACTCGAAATTGTAAAAAAATATATCGATGAAAGAGATTTTCCTGCCATTGGCGAAATAGGAATTGATTTGTATTGGGATAAATCTACTTTGGATATTCAGATTAGAGCTTTTGAACAACAAATTGATTGGGCTATTGAAAAAGATTGGCCAATTGTAATTCATACCAGAGAAAGTTTTGATGAAGTTTTTGAAATTTTGGAACGTAAAAAGCATTCTAAACTTAGAGGGATTTTCCATTGTTTTTCGGGAAATTTGGAACAGGCAAAACATGCTATTGATTTGAATTTTCTTCTCGGAATTGGTGGAGTAGTGACCTTCAAGAACGGAAAAATAGATCAATTTCTCCATGAAATTCCACTGGAAAAAATCGTTCTGGAAACAGACTCTCCCTATCTTGCCCCAGTTCCGTTTCGTGGAAAAAGAAATGAAAGTTCTTATTTGGATTTAGTTGTCGGAAAATTGGTCAATATTTATGGAAAAGATTTCTCAGAAATTGATAGGATTACTACTGAGAATGCTAAAAAAATATTCAATTGAAAAAGCCAAAATTCAATTTGGCTTTTACTTTTTTCTTCTGAAAAATTTCTTTTTCTCGTTTTGCTTTTTCAATTGAGTTTTTGAAGGAGGAGTTCCGACAGCAACCGGTTTATTATTACTATCTCTTTTTTGTTCCACCAAATTATCAGTATGAAACGGATGGTCTTTTGCAACCGGAATTTTCTTTCCGATTAGTTTTTCCGTATTTCTAAGATTGGCTAAATCAAGTCCATCTACAAACGAAAAAGAAGTTCCTTCAGCTCCAGCTCTTCCTGTTCTTCCGATTCGATGTACATACGTTTCGGAAACATCGGAAAGTTCATAATTTACAACATATTTTAGATCATCAATGTCAATTCCTCTTGCTGCAATATCAGTCGCTACCAACACTCTGGTTTTCTTGTCTTTAAAATTGTTGAGAGCATTTTGCCGTGCATTCTGAGATTTATCTCCATGAATTGCTTGTGCAGAAATATTAGATTTTATCAGTTTTTTTACAATTTTATCGGCTCCATATTTTGTTCGGGAAAATACTAAAACATGATCCAATTTCGGATCTTGCAAAAGATGGATCAGCAAATCGGTTTTATTGTCTTTTTCTACAAAATAAATACTCTGATTGATGGTTTCCGCAGTTGAAGAAACAGGTGTAACTTCCACTTTTACAGGATGGTGTAAAATTTCATGAGCCAGATTTGCAATTTCTTTCGGCATAGTTGCAGAAAAAAACAGATTTTGTCTTTTTGGTGGCAAAAGTTTTATGATTCTTTTCACATCATGCACAAATCCCATATCCAGCATTCTGTCTGCCTCGTCCAAAACAAAAATCTGTAAATGATGAAGTTTTACAATTCCTTGTCCAATAAAATCGAGCAATCTTCCCGGAGTTGCAATTAAAATATCCACTCCTTTTTTTACATCTTGTTCCTGTTGGTGCTGTTTTACACCCCCGAAAATAACCAGAGTTTTCAGATTGAGAAATTTTCCGTATGCCTGAAAATTTTCTTCAATCTGAATGGCAAGTTCACGGGTTGGAGTAAGAATTAGAGCTTTTATTTGTTTGGAATGCTCTTTATTTTCAGTTAAATTTTGTAAAATGGGAATGGCAAATGCTGCGGTTTTTCCTGTTCCTGTTTGTGCACATCCTAGCAAATCTTTTTTTTCTAAAATGGAAGGAATGGCTTTTTCCTGTATTGGTGTTGGATTTTCATACCCTTCTTTCTGAAGTGCATCAAGAATAGGTTTAATGATTTTTAAGTCTGTAAATTTCAAAGAAATAATATTTTAAATAAAAAATCCCTCCATTTTGAAGGAATTAGCTTTGCAAAGATAGTTTAATATTTTTTAAGAAAATTCATTTCACTTTTTCCCAATCCTGATTGTGTTTCAAATCTTCAAAAAATTGATATACTTTTATAAGTTCTTCTGTTCCGCTTTTGCCATAATCCTGAATGGTTTTAGAAGTTTTATCTGCAAAATTCAATCTCAAGTAAGAAGTGGGCAAATCTGTTATATTCTTGTCTCCGTAATAATTTTTCAGAGATTTTGGATTTAGTTCGTTTAAAAGAATTATCAGTGTATTATAATCTTCTTTTTTTATAACGGTTTTGAAAGTTCCTTCTCTTGGTTTGGCAAATTCGTCTTTGGATTTTCCGTCCGAAAAATTGAAACGTTCTGCTTCTAAAATTGCATTTCTATTAGAATCTATTGTCATTTTATAGATTGGGCAAAATCCGAAACAAGCTCCAGCTTCGTATTCTATTTTCGAGTATTCTGAATTGGCTTTTTGGGAATGGCAAGAAAACATAAGGATGAATGCAATTACAGAAAATAAATATTTCATTTTGACAAATTTTTCTGAAAATTACAAGAATCGTTCCCTTAGTTGAAAACTTCAATGCTTTCACCGTCAAAACTGGCAAAAACCATTTTCGGATAAGAATCTTGATGGAAGATATTTCCTTGATTATCAATAGCAATAGCACCTGCGAAACCATCAATTTCTTTCAGCTCTTCAAAAGTTTTTTCAAAGGCTTTTTCCAGAGACATTCCATCGGTCACTCGTGTTACAATTTTTGTAGCAGTAGCGTTACTTACAATATCCTCGCCAACTCCAGTGCAACTTACAGCGCAATATGCATTGGCATAATTTCCGGCAACTGTAGCAGAATCCGAAATTCTTCCGGGAATTTCAAAACCTTTTCCACCTGTGGAAGTAGCAACAGCGAGCTTTCCGTCTTTGTCCAGCGCAACACAACCGACTGTTCCTTTTCCTCCGGTTTTTAGTTTTTCTTCATATTCTTTTCTTCGTTGTGGAATTTCCGTAGAGAAATTTTCAAAACCATTTTCTGCTGCAAATTTTTTAGCTCCGCTTCCGCCCAAAACACGATCATCAACATTCATCAGTTTTTCAGCAACAAAAACCGGATTTTTTACATCCTGAATATTAATCACACCACTGAATTTCTGCGTTTCAGCATCCATAATTGCTGCACTCATTCGTATAATTCCGTCACTTTGAATCTGAGAGCCAATTCCGGCATTGAAAAGTTCGTCATCTTCAAGTAAGGAAACGGAATAAGCCACAGTTTCCAAAGCAGAATGTGTTTTTAAATATTCGTAGGATTTCAAAACGATTTCTTTCAAAGCGTTTTGCTTGGAAATTTTAGTTTTGTGGCTTTGGTCGCTTTCCGAAAAAAAACCACCATGTATTATAATTTTCATAGGATATGATTGATGAATGGTAATTGATAATTGATGCCATTTATCAATTAAAATTTATGATTTATTATTTTTCCTGTGGAATTGGGCTGTATTGGGAATTAACAATCGTCAGTTCCTTAGTTTTCAAATCAAAATGATCGTTTACAGACATTACATGAACAATCAGATTATCAATAGAAATCGGAGCTCCTAATTCTATATTGGTAAGATTGGTATCTTTTATAAATCTTCCATCCACAAGTATTACCAGTCCGGAACCAATGGCTGTCATGCTATCTCCGCTTATAAAAAGTCCGGTGTCTTCACCAAGACCAATTCCTAAAGTTCGAGGATTATTCACAACTGCCTGAAAAAGTCTTCCGATTCTTCCACGTTGAACAAAATGAGTGTCAATAATTACATTTTCCATAAAACCCAAACCTTGAGTGGTTTTGATCTCGCCTTTCAGCAGAGCTTCATGGCTGGAACCTTGATAAATCATATTTTCTGAAGCAGCGGCTGCTCCAGCAGAAGTTCCCGCATAGATGAAATCCTGTTCTTGATATTTTAGTAAAATAGCATCATGAAAACGCGTCCCACCCAAAATAGAAGTAAGACGAAGCTGATCTCCACCGGTGAACATCACTACATCTGCAGCATTAGCTCTTGCAACTATAGCATCAGAATTTGCCTGTTCTCGGTTTTGTATTTCAAGAATATTGACGTTTTTAGCTCCGAGAAATTCAAAAGCCTTCTTATATTCCGGGCCTACAATCTGTGGGATTTGGGAAGCTGTAGGAATTATTTCTATTATAGAATTTTCCTTCAGTTTAGATTCGTTTATAATTTTTCTTAATATTCCTGTTTCAAAAAAATTAAGGTTTTTTTCAACATTTTGATCAAAGTTTTGTTCAGTAAAGCTGCCTTTATTTACAGCACCTCCTATAATTACTAATTTTCCCACTGCTTTCATATTTTGCAAATTTAAAAAAATCTTCAAAAAGGTTTTCATCAAATTAATGAAGAATCTGATTTTATTGATTTGCTGTAGAATTAATATTACTTTATTCTTTGTTTTTATTTATGATAAATTTTTATTATTTATGTAGAATTAAAAGCATTTTGCTTTTGTATGCATTAATAGTATTCTGATTATAAAATATCCGATTAAATTATGAAAATTGAAAAAATACAAATTCTTCGTGGTCCGAATATCTGGAGTATTCGCAGAAAAAAATTAATTCAAATGCGCCTGAATCTGGAAGAATTGGAGAATTTTCCGACCAATAAAATTCCGGGATTTCGCGAAAGAATTGAAAAACTGATTCCAAGCCTTATCACACATCGTTGTTCCGAAGGCTATGAAGGAGGATTTTTTCACCGAGTAGAATTAGGAACTTGGATGGGACATGTAATAGAACATATTGCATTGGAAATCCAGACTCTAGCAGGAATGGATACCGGATTTGGAAGGACTAGAGAAACCAAAACCCCCGGAATTTACAACGTAGTTTTTGATTATATTGAAGAAAATGCCGGAGCTTATGCAGCAGAAGAATCCGTAAAAATAGCCCAAAGTTTAGTAGATGATACGGAATATGATTTGGAATATTGTATCCATAGATTGAAGGAAATTCGTGAAAAAGAAAGACTTGGGCCTTCTACAGGAAGCATTGTGGAAGAAGCAGTTGCCAGAAATATTCCTTGGATCAGATTGGGAAGAAATTCTTTGGTGCAATTGGGTTATGGTGTTAATCAGCAAAGATTTCAGGCTACAATTACAGGCAAAACAAGCTCTATTGCAGTAGATATTGCATGCAATAAAGAATTAACAAAAAAAATGTTGGATGATGCAGCTATTCCTGTCCCGAATGGAGGTTTGGTAGTGGATGAAGAAGATCTGGAATATGTAATCCGGAAAATTGGTTATCCAATTGTACTAAAACCTTTAGACGGAAATCACGGACGTGGACAGACCATTAATGTAAACGATTGGGAAACTGCAAAAGTCGGATTGGAACATGCGCAAAAAGTTTCCCGAAAGGTAATTGTAGAAAAATATATTACAGGATATGATTTTCGTGTTTTGGTGATTAATCATAAAATGGTAGCTGCGGCAAGAAGAGTTCCCGCAAATGTGATTGGAGATGGAGAACGGAATATTCAGCAACTTATTGATAAAGAAAATCTCGATCCGAGAAGAGGTTACGGACATGAAAATGTTCTTACAGAAATTACCGTCGATAAAGATACCAACGAACTTTTAGACAAATTAGGCTATACTTTGGAAACGATTCCTCAGAAAGGAGAAATTGTTTATTTAAAATCTACAGCCAATCTTTCTACTGGTGGAACTTCCATTGATGTTACCGATATGGTACACCCAGAAAATATTACAATGGTGGAAAGAATTTCTAAAATTATTGGTTTGGATGTTTGCGGAATTGATATTATGGCAGAAAATCTTACTCAACCATTAAAAGAAAGTGGAGGAGCGATTTTGGAAGTAAATGCAGCACCAGGTTTCAGAATGCATTTGGCTCCAAGTGAAGGTTTGCCAAGAAATGTTGCTGCTCCTGTTGTTGATATGTTGTATCCACAAGGAAAACCTTTCAGAATTCCAATTATAGCAGTAACCGGAACGAACGGAAAAACAACAACAACACGATTGATTTCACATATTGTAAAAAATAACGGTTATAGAGTGGGTTTCACAACTTCGGATGGAATTTATATTCAGAATACGATGCTTTCCAAAGGAGATACAACAGGCCCGATTTCTGCTGAATTTGTATTGAAGGATCCAACTGTGGAATTTGCGGTTTTGGAAACGGCAAGAGGTGGAATTTTGCGTTCAGGATTAGGATTCAATTATTGTGATATTGGAGTTTTGACAAATATCAAAGAAGATCATCTTGGATTGAGTGATATTCATAACTTGAAAGATTTAACTCGAGTAAAAAGAGTAGTTCTGGATGCTGTGAAAAAAGATGGATGGTGTGTTCTGAATGCAGATGATGAATATTCTATGAGATTGGTAAATGATTTGGATGCAAAAGTGGCGATTTTTAGTTTAAACGAAAATAATCCGCACATTGTAAAATTTGCAAAAGAAGGAAAAATTACCTGCGTTTATGAAGAAGGTTTTGTTACTATCAAAAAAGGGGATTGGAAAATCCGTATTGCAAAAGTGAGCAATATTCCGATAACCATGCAAGGAAAGGCTAAATTTATGATTGCGAATGTTTTGGCAGCAAGTTTAGCATGTTATTTATATGGATTTGCGATTGAAGATATTGCCAATTCTTTGAGAACATTTATTCCAAGTGCACAATTGACACCGGGAAGACTGAATGTTTTCAAATTTAAAAATTTTAAAGTAATGATCGATTTTGCGCATAATCCTGCCGGTTATGAAGCTATTGAAGATTATCTTAAAAATGTAGAAGCCAGCAAAAAAATAGGAATTATTTCGGGAGTTGGTGATCGTCGTGATGAAGATATTAAAGAATGTGGAAAAATTGCAGGAAGAATGTTCGATCATATTATTGTAAGAAGTGAAAAACATCTTCGAGGAAGAACAGAGGAGGAAATTAACGGTTTGGTGATCAGTGGAATTCAGGAATCGGGAAGAAATGTGAGCTATGAGATTATTCCAAAAGAAATAGAAGCATTGAAGCATGCGATGAGTCTTGCAGAGGAAGGAACTTTCATCACAGCTTTGAGCGATGTGGTGAACAATGCAATTGAACTGGTTCAGGAATATCAGGCAAAAGAACAGCAGGAAGAAGGACAATAAACTATAAAACTCTCACATTTGTGAGAGTTTTTTGTTTTTATAAAATTATTTGATTCGGAATTTAACTAAAAAAAATCAGAAATTTCTTTTATCATCAATTCAGAAAAATCAGAAACTACAATATCAGCCAAAGAATAATCCTGCTTTGTAGAATTTCGGCTTTTATAAGCCGCACAAAAAATTTCCGCACGATGTGCTGCAATAATTCCATTGGTAGAATCTTCAATGACCATGCAGTTTTCTCTTGGTTCTCCTACAATTTCGGAGGCCAGAATAAAAATTTCGGGATGAGGTTTGGATTCTTTTAAAGCAGCTCCACTTATTTTTCCCATAAAATAGCGACCTAAATCAAATTTTTCGAAAACCCAATTAATGGTATTGATATGAGCGGAGGAAGCCAAAATTAGTTTTATATCGTTTTCAAAATAATGAACAATCAATTCTTTTACACCCGGAATCAAGCCAAAATCCGAATCATTATCGAAAAGATATTTGAAATAACTCCTTTTTATAGTTGCGATTTCTTCCCACGAAATATTCAGTTCGAATCTTTCTATCAGCTTTTCGCAAACACTTTTTGTAGAATTTCCGGTAAAAGTAGAATAAAAATCTTCTGAAACTTCAATATTCAAATCTTCAAAAGTTTTAAAATAAGCTTTTCTGTGAAGTGGTTCAGTATCCACAATTACACCATCCATGTCGAATAGTACTGCTTTTAATGGCATTTTCAGAATTTTTTTGCAAAGATACATTTATTATAAAAAAATACTTGTTCATTTTTCGGTTTTATACTCATTCGGAAATTTTTACTTTTAAAACATGATTTCTGAATTATTTAAAAATAGTATGAATCCCTCTGAAAACCTTCTTCCAAAAGAGGGAACAGTAAATTATCATGGAAAAATTTTTACAAAAAATGAAGCAGATTTTTATTATCATCATCTACTGAATCAAATTCCGTGGAAACATGATGAAGCCATTATTTTTGGAAAACTGATCGAGACTAAAAGAAAAGTTGCTTGGTTTGGAGAGCACCCCTTTGAATATACCTATTCCGGAAGAACCAAATATGCAGAAAAGTGGACAAAAGAACTTCTTGATCTAAAGGAAAAAATTGAAAAAATTTCTGGAGAAACATTCAATTCTTGTCTTCTTAATCTCTATCATAATGGAAGTGAAGGAATGGCCTATCACAGTGATGGCGAAAAAGATTTAAAAAAGAATGGTGCAATTGCTTCCGTTACTTTTGGAGCGGAAAGAAAGTTTTCTTTTAAGCATAAAGAAAGCAAAGAAAAAATTGATATGATATTAGAACATGGCAGCTTGCTCATTATGAAAAATGAAACACAAACATATTGGCTTCATCGTTTGCCACCTACCAAAAAAATAGTTTCTCCGAGAATAAATCTTACTTTCAGGACTATTGTAGAAAATGGATAATTTCAGAATTGAAAAATTAATGACCTGAATTCTAATTGTTTGTAAAAAAATTATAAAAACTTTATCAAATTTTAAGAATTCGGTATATTTTTTATTAGTAAATTTGAGTCTATGAACCTAAATTTTTAATTTAAATATTTCAACTATGAAAAAAACAATTGCAATGGCTGCTTTGGCACTAGCTGTGTCTTTTGGAGCGGTTTCCTGTAAGAAAAAAGTGTCTGATGCAGACCTACAAACTAAGGCTACTGCTGTAGTTACTGCTAATCCTTCTGCTTCTGTAGAAGTAAAAGATGGAGTTGCACATCTTAGCGGAACTTTCGCAACTCCGGCTGAAAAAGATGCGGCCATCGCTTCTCTAAAAGCTATTGAAGGTGTAAAAGATGTAATGGATATGGCAACTGTAACTCCACCTCCACCTCCTGTAGAAACTGTTTCTGCTGTTGATCCTGCAGTTCAGAAAAAAGTAGCTGATGCATTAAAAGATTTCCCTTCTGTAAAAGTAGAAGTTGTAAACGGAGAACTTACTTTGACAGGGAATGTTTCTTCTGCTCAAGCTAGAAAAATCAAAGAATCTGTAGATGCTTTGAAAGTAGGAAAAGTAAATCTTAATTATACTGTAAAATAATTTAAAATGAGTACATTACAAGATAAATATTCAAGTGTAATTTCTGCAGCACAATCTGTAGGAGTATCAGATTTACAAGTTTCTGAGCAAGACGGGATTCTTTACGTTTCCGGAAATGCTTCTAGCACTGCTGCAAAAGATGCAGTTTGGAATGCATTAGGAGCTATTGATTCTACATATTCTGCTTCTGATATCAATATTGATGTTCAGGTAGCAGGTTTGGCTGCAGGTTCTTCTTTGACAGTTGCAACTGAAGATTCAAACCTAAATATTAGACAAGAACCTTCTACTGAAGCTGCAATCGTAGGAAAAGCTGCAAAAGGTGAAACCGTAACTTTAGTAGAGCAATCTTCTGATGATTGGTGGAAAGTAAAAACTGCTGATGGAGAAGAAGGGTATGCTTATGCAAGATATTTGAAAGCGTAATTTTTTTTAAATATTTTATGGAAACCTCCGTTTTTCGGAGGTTTTTCCTATTTTTATGGGCTACTTTCAGAAAATAATATATGAAGAAATTGTGGATTTTATTTATTTTTTTCCTTTTAAAACTAAATGGACAAACAATAAATATTAATGGAAAAGTAACCGATGAAAATAATAAACCTATTGAAAATGTGATCGTTTCTTTACATAAACAAAAGGATTCTTCCATTATCAATTTTACGGGAACAAATCCAAACGGAACTTTCAATATAAAAATTCCGAAACAGAAAGAGCCTTCTATTTTGCAAATTTCTGGAGAACAACTTCGATCATTTTCTAAAAATTTTGAAAGCATAGATAAAAATGTGGATATCGGAACTATTTCACTTAAAAAAGAATTGGTTGCAGATATTGAACAAGTGAAAATAACTTCGCATATTGTAATAAAAAAGGATACTATTATTTATAATGCTTCCTATTTTAAGATAAAACCTGATGATAAAATAGACGAACTTATAAAGCAAATTCCCGGTGCAGAAATTGACGATAATGGAAAAATAACCATAAACGGAAAATCTGCAAACAAAATCCTTATTAATGGGAAGCCTCTTTTTGACAAAGACGGAAGAATTGCTTTTGAAAATTATTCAGCAGATGCCATTAAAAAAATCCAGATTACCACCACCAAAACCAAAGAAGAAGAATTTACAGGAAGAACTCCTACAACAGATGATCTTACCATAAATTTCATTACGGATGAAGAGAACAACAAAGGAAAAATTGATAATTTTAGTTTTGGTTACGGAACGCATAATTTTTATACAGGTTCATTTTATAAGAGTCAGTTTAAGGGCGATCAAAAAATTGACTATATCGGAAAATTAAGCGATAACGGAATTAAAAAAATATTACAATTGGGCATTAATTACTCCGATAAAATTGGAAACGATTTTGAAATCGAAAGGATGAGTGCCAATTATAACGATACAGATTCCCGAAGTTATTCCAAAACATACAGAACTACTTTTTTGCCGGAATATAAATTGGATAGAAGTTCGGAAAATAATGGCAACTCGGGGAAACGGGAATTTCTTTTCGGTACCGACGGAAATCTGAAAATAAACAAATCATTATTGATGACTATTTCTGTTGATTTTTCGAATATTTCAACGGATAATTCCAATAACAACAATAGTTTTGTTTTGCGTGATGATGAATTTTGAATAGCAGTTCCAGTTCATCTCGTGGAAATTCTACCACCAATACTTTTACTCCGAAAATATGTATTATTAAAAAATTCAAAAAAAACAATCGTTCATTTTCAGCATCTATAAGCAACACTTTTTCGGAAGGAAAAAAAACAAATTATAACCTTCAGGAAACGTTATTCAATAATAATCCGGAAGAGAATGATTATCGGAATCAGCGTTCGAAAACCAAAAATTCTACTGCTATTTTCGAAACGGATTTTAAATATACTGAACCAATTTCCGATTTAGCAACACTTACTTTTGGAATGAATTATAGTTTGCAAAAACTAAATAATGAAAAAAATGTAGATGATTTTGATATTAATTCTAATCAGTATTCGGAATTTAATTCTTTATTATCCAATGCTTTAAGTCAAAATAATTCATTTTTGATCTCAAATATCAACTATACTTTTCAAAAAAACAAACTCACTTTTATTGCTGATGCAAATCTTGATGTTTCAAAATTGAAAATCAATTCTTTTTATAATTTCCAAAATTTTATTTTTCAAAAAAATTTCATTTTACCGGAATATAAAGTAATGACGGAATACAAATTCAGCAAAACTCAAAACCTTAAAATTGAAAATAGAGCGGAATATTCCATTCCGCAGATTGATGCTTTAAATCCATTTATTGACGAGTCCAATCCTTTGATTACTTTTCAGGGAAATCCTGATTTGAAAAGCACTTGGAGAAACATGACCAGTATTAATTATACAAATAATAATATCCCGAAAGCTACCAATTATAATACAAAATTAGATTTTCAATACGAAAATAATAGGGTTACTGATTACAGCTTTTATGATAATTCAGGAAAACAATTTCGCACTTTTGCTAATATTAGTGGAAATAAAAGTGCCAATTTCAATACCTCTTTTACTAAAAAATATAAATGGAACGGAAACCAAATTTCCCTGAATCCTTCTCTTTCCGGTATTTATAATTTTAGAAAAGGATTTATAGACGGAACTGTTTATACCAATAGTATTTACACCATTTATCCTAAATTCTCTTTTAATCTAAATTGGAAGGACAAGATGGATATTCGTTCTACCATTGGAATAAATTATTCGTTTTCGAAATACACTAATTACCGTTTTGATAAAACGAGAACGGCCAATCAAAAATATTCAGTAGGATTGACCAGCTATTTTTTTAACAAGAATTTATTTTTCACCAATAATTTTACACTTACCAAAAATGTCAATATTTCCTCTGATTTTGATAGAAATATATATTACTGGAATTCAAGTGTAAATTACATGTTTTACAAAAAACAGATGACGCTGAAATTCAGTGCAATCGATTTGCTAAACCAAAGGCAAAGTATTGCCAGAACCATTACTGATAACTACGTCGAGGATAGGGAAGAATTGATTTTGGCGAGATATTTTATGCTTACATTTTCCATGAATTTTAACAAATTAGGGAATAAGAAAAATTAATTTTAGAAATTTTTTGGGGGTCATTTCGTCAGATTTTCCCAAACAATCCCAAAGATAAAATCTGACGAAACCGTGCTATCCATTGCAATCTTTTTTTGGTTGCGGCGGCAAAGCCGCCGCAACCAAAAAAAGGATTTCCATTTCTATCACTTGCCCGAAATTCCACACTCGAAAAAATTTCCGTAAAAAACATATATTTGTAGAATACACAAAAAACTATGAAAGGACAAAATAAACTATTTATCGCTATTATCATTGGCTTGGTTTTGGGAATTACAACAGGGGGAATTGTTCATTTGCTATATCCCGATTCTTCAGAAGGATTTTCAAAAAATATAAAACTTCTCGGTACAGTTTTCATTCGTCTTGTTCAGATGATCATTGCACCTTTGGTTTTTACCACTCTTGTTGTAGGAATTGCAAAAATGAGTGATGTAAAAATGATCGGAAGAGTAGGGACAAAGGCAATGTTATGGTTTATTACGGCATCTTTGGCTTCTCTGTTGATTGGCTTGGTTTTGGTTAATTGGCTGGAACCGGGGCACGTTACCAAACTTCCGATTCAGGATGCAGCTTCTGCTTCGGAAATTGTCAATAATTCCAAAGAATTTTCTTTAGAAGATTTTGTAAAACATATTATTCCGAAAAGTTTATTTGAAGCCTTTGCGACGAATGAAGTTCTCCAAATTGTAGTTTTTTCCGTAATGTTCGGGATTGCTTTGGCAAACATGGGAGAAGAATATACCAAACCGATTCTGAAAGGTTTGGATATTTGCGCTCATGCTATTTTGAAAATGGTAGGATATATAATGTGGGTGGCACCTTTTGGAGTTTTTGGAGCTATTGCTGCTGTAGTTGCTACCAACGGATTCGAAATTTTTAAAGTATATGCAATCTATTTAAGAGATTTTTTCTTCGCTCTTGCAGTTTTATGGTTGGTGTTATGTCTTGTTGGATATTTGATCTTAGGAAATCGTTTGTTTGAACTATTAAGAAGAATAAAAGAACCTTTACTCATTGCATTTTCCACTACAAGTTCGGAAGCAGTTTTTCCAAAATTGGTGGAAGAATTGGAAAGATTTGGCTGTAATAGCAGGATTGTTTCGTTTATTTTACCGTTAGGATATTCATTCAATTTGGATGGAAGTATGATGTATATGACATTTGCTTCTATTTTTATTGCCCAGATTTATGGAATTGATATGCCGGTTAGCAAACAAATTATCATGCTTTTGGTTTTGATGCTTACTTCTAAAGGAATTGCAGGAGTACCAAGAGCAAGTTTGGTCATTATTGTAGCTACTTGTGCCATGTTCGGAATTCCACCTGAAGGTATTGCTTTGATTTTGCCAATTGACCACTTCTGTGATATGGGAAGAAGTATGACCAATGTTTTAGGAAATGCTTTGGCTACTTCTGCAGTTTCCAAATGGGAAGGACAGTTGGAAAATCATGGAGGTGGTCTATAATACAAATTGTTTGCAAAGTTTTTCAGGTATTTTTTGAATTTCTTAAATTTAAAAATGAAAAAAATAATAATTGCTCTCTGTGTTGTGATATTAGGTTGTATAACATATTATATATATCATAAATATACACATCCAAAAGGCAATTACCCGCCAGAACCGGATAATATTTCTGCGGCAGAATTTAAGAATCCTACTCCTATACAGCGGCTACAAGACAGCATTACAAAAAATACAATTCCTTGTCTGTTTTATAAAGATTATATTAATATTAACCTATCTGAAACGTCAAAGCTACAACGAGATTCTGTAATTAATGATATTCATTATCAGGTTTATTTATCAGGACTTAAAAATAATTTTATTATCAATATTTTTGATATCTCAACAGATTTAAAAAAAGTAATCAACTATAGTACTAAAAACCTTTCAACACCACCTGTTTATTTTGTAAGGCTTACTGATTATAATGATAAATATAGTCGGTATAATTTGCCCCGTCATCATTTGTTTTTAGGGGATAATTTGGAGATTGATATTGCCAATAAAATTTATAAGTCATTACAATCTGTCTGTAAAAAAATCAAATTTTATGATGATACACAAATGATTTATCTTTTCTTAAATCAGACCACACTGAAAGACGTTTATTTTGAACAGCTTACAGGTTATAACCCAACTGTAGAGCAAGATTATGGCAAACGGATCGCAGGATATTACAATTTAAGAACAGGAAAAATAAAAATAACTTCCATAAAATACGAAGCAGCAACAGAAGGGCAAAGAGTAGCTCCGAAAGAATATCAATAATTTTTAATTATTTCTAAAAATGAAAATACGGACTGTTATTGTAATACTATTTTTGCTTGTTTCCTGTCGTGGAAAACAAAATGTAAACCTTAACATAGAAGATAAAATTTTGAATTTGCTAATTGAAAATTCCGATGGAAGATCTATTGAATTTCCGGAATTGTATGATAATCTTGCAAATGAAATTTCAGATGATAGTCAGGAGAAACTAAAACTTGTGGAAAGGCTAAAAGCAAAAGGATTTAAAATTACAGATTGGGGACGTGGAAATTACCCTCCGCTTGCGCCGAGAATTGTAACTATTACAATGGAAAAAAAGGATTGTAAATGTGAAGTTACTAAAATATATTACTCAACAGTTTCTGAATCCGAATATAAAATGACAGAAAGAATTAAGTGTATGAAAATCTTAAAATGATGTAGAAAACAGTATTTTGAAACAGAAAAATTTATGCTAAAATTATTACAGATTAAATATGCTCGTTAAAACAATACCTAAAAAATTACATCTATGAAACAGATATTTTTCATAGCAATTATATTTACGGTATTTTCAGGTTGCAGCAAGAAATCTGGTAAAACAATTAATAATATTTCTAAAGAAAACAAGATAAAACTTCATAAATCAGAAAAATTATTTGTAACAGGAGATTTTGATGGAGATAAAATAAAAGATACGATCTATCAACATAATTTTTCAAACCTCATGAAAACTGAAATTGACAGTTCAGCTGATCCTAATAAAAATAAATGGGAAGATGTTATAAAATGGTTTCAAGATCAGGATGCTGATGTATATCTTACAAGTAACAATACTACAGACACATTACATTTAGGAACTGCTCAAGGATTGTATTGCCTTATAAATATTGGAGATAACAATGCCGATAATAAAGACGAAATTGCTTTTGTAATAGATAGATTAGATTTCAGCAGTATCAACAGTTGTCAGATATATTCTCTATGTAACAATAAATGGACACAGCTAAAACAATTTATCATTAACGAAAGTTCATTTGAATATGCTACAGAAAAAGCTCCTGTTTTTAATATGATTAAGAATCATTTAGAAAAACAAAATGGCAAATGGATGTTTCAGGATAATAAAGAACATAATATTGGCAAAATGCAAATAGTAAAATTAAAAAAGTGCAGATAAATCCGGATTTATTTTTATATATTTAGCCAAAAGATAACATTAAATAATGAAAAAATTTTTAATCATTTTACTTATTTTACCCATTTTCAGTTTTGGGCAAAAGAAAATAAACCAAGGAGAATTTCAGCAAAAAAACTATTGTGATACCCTGCATTTTGATTATGTAAAACAACTGATGATAGTGCCCGTAAAAATAAACGGAGAGAATAAAAGATTTCTGTTTGATACAGGTGCAGCACTCATAATATCGGAAGATATACAATCGGCTATGAAAAATCAAGAAATTGGAAACATGGCAGTAGATGATGTTAATAAAAAAACTGCTCATAATCCGATTGTAAAAATAAATGAAATACAAATTGGCAAGCTCACACTTCAAAATGCGCCTGCAATAGTAAATAGTTTTAAAAATTCCGGGATCTTAAATTGCCTGAATATTGATGGCTTCATCGGAAGTAACATATTACGCAACTCTATTGTACATATAGATATAGAAAAAAAGATAATTATTCTTACCGATAAAATTGAAAATTTAAAATTGAAAAATCCTTTTCAGTCTTCTTTAACGCTTGATAAACAAAGTAGACCATTTATAAAATTAAACATTGATGACAAAATTGAAATTGAAGGATTGTTTGATAGTGGTTCTAATAAATTTATGAATATTTCAAAAAAGTATGCAGATAAAGCAATTAAACAAAATATTGCAACAGTATTGAATGAAGGTTACGGCAGTAATAATACAGGATTGTACGGTGCAGGTGAATCACTAAAAAGAATGAGAACAAAGATTAAAAATTTAAAAATTGGTGATGCTACTATAACAGATTTCATAACCATAGTTACAGATGCAAGTCACAATGCATTTGGTACAGAACTGGGACAATATGGAACCATTACTATTGATTTTATAAATAAGAATTTCTATTTCGTGGCTAGAGAGAAAACACAATCTTATAAATATCCTCAAACATTAGGCTTTAATCTTCAGCCCGATAAAAACCAATATTCAATAGGAACCGTTTGGTCAGGAACACAAGCCGAAAAAATAGGCTTGAAAAGCGGTTTGCAAATTTTAAAAATTAATGATACCGATTTATCACAAAAAACATCGGAAAATGATTGCACCTACTTTTTATCAAATTGGTTTAATGATTCAAAAATAAAACTGACCTATAAAGATAATAGCGGACAAATAAAAACGGCTGAACTAAACGAAGAATAATCTCATTTAAGCAAAAGAAGAAACATTCATGGTTGAGAAGGGATATAACTATAGAATCAGACATTATTTAGAAAGATTTAAAAAAGTAAAATGCTCTTTAAAATTGGAAGAAAATACTAGAAAATTTTTTGAAATTGCTGTTTTTAAAACTGAATAATCAGTTGTATTTTAGATTGGTAATGCCACATTTTCTAATCATTTCCTAAAATATCAATATTCCTTTTTAAGCCCGAAAATTTAGTCCTTTTTACTGCAGATTTCCTGAAAATCTCAGAAAATAATTCCTGAGTAATTTCCTGCCACTCATTTTTGCGGAAATTTTTTAGGTATTGATTGGGTTGAAATTTCGACTGATGATGAGGAACGGAAAAACGATTCCATGGACAAACATCCTGGCAAATATCACAGCCAAACATCCAGTTTTCTAATTTATCGTTGAAGTATTCGGGAATTTCGTTTTTCAGCTCTATCGTTGCATAAGAAATACATTTGCTACCATCGATAATTTTATCTGAAACAATAGCATCAGTTGGACAAGCGTCGATACATTTTCTGCAAGTTCCACAATGATCGGTCGTTTCATGATCTTCTACAAGTTCCAGATCACAGATTATTTCTGCAAGAAAAAAGAAAGAGCCTCTTTTCTTGGAAATCAGATTGGCATTTTTTCCAATCCATCCTAATCCTGATTTTTTTGCCCAGCTTCTTTCCAAAACCGGTGCAGAATCTACAAAAACCCTGAAATGAAAATCACCAATTTCCTGCTGAAGTTCAGCAACCATTTCTTTTAAAATTTCTTTTATTACTTCATGATAATCTTCTCCATAAGCATATTTGGAGATTTTAAAATTATTCAGTTCGGGGATTTCTTCTTCGGGGAAATAATTATACATCAATGAAATTACGGATTTAGAACCTTCCACCAATAATCTCGGATCTAAACGTTTATCAAAATGATTTTCCATATATTTCATTTCACCATGATAATTATTTTTCAGCCATTTTTCAAGGGAATGAGCATCTGATTCCAAAAAATCAGCTTTGGAAATGCCACAACTTTCAAAGCCAAATTTTTTAGCTTTGGTTTTAAAAAGTTTAGAATATTTTTCTGGAAGTGAAGTCATATTTCATTGCAAAACTAACATTATTTTGATAAATTTGTTTCTACTGTTTTAGTAGTAAGATAGAATTTAAAATTAAAAAACATTTATATGTCATTAAAAGAAGTTTTAAGAAATGAACATTATCACCTGATTGATGTTCGCGAACCAATAGAATTGGAAATGGAAGGTGAAATAGAAGGTGCACAGAATATTCCTTTGGGAGAATTGGAAGAACACAAGGATGAAATTCTTGCTATTGAAAAAGCAATTATCCTTTTTTGCAGAAGTGGAAATCGTAGTGGAAAAGCGCTGGAATATCTTAATTCCTTGGGTTTGAAAGAAGGATATAACGGAGGTGGATGGGCTGATTTGAAGAACGAAATTGAAAATTTATAATTTTAAGGAACTGAAGAGTTCCTTTTTTTATGACTTGAGTTTTCATAATTTTTTTTAGAATGAAAGTATTTTTTTGTTTTACAAAATTAAATGATTGTTTAATAAATTAATTATTTTAAAACATTGATAATCAATTAATTGATTGTTAAAAACATCGAAAATTAAGATTTTAGACTCTTTTTTGGCATGATTTTTACCATTTACCAACTGTAAAATTTTAAAATTAGAAATTATGTACACAATCAAAAAAGCAATTTTTGTACTGGGAATTATGACAACAGGTTTGTTAAGCGCTCAAAGTTCTGATATGAGAAATATTTTCAAAATAGGGGCAAATGTTGGTTTGGCTGTTCCTGCGGAAAATGCATCTGCTGCGTTAGGTCTTGATTTGGCGTACCAAAATTTGGTTACTCCCGGATTTGGATTAGGTATTGCAACAGGTTATACTCATTATTTCGGAAAAGAAAACAATGGTCTTGACAATAATGATTTTGGTGTAGTTCCGGTAGCTGCATTGATAAGAGTGTATCCAAAACAGACAGGTTTCTATTTGGGGACAGATGTAGGATATGGTTTCATAACAGGTGATGAAAAAGTTGCTGCCAATAATGCTACCAATCGTCCGGATGGAGGTTTTTACATAAAACCGGAAATTGGTTATCATAATAAAGATTGGAATTTTGCAGTGCAATATCAAAAAGTATTTACGGGTGATAAAGGAAAAATCGGAAGTCAGGATTATAATGCCGGAAATCTTGGGATAGGTGTTTTTTACAATATTCCGTTAGGGAAATAAATGTACTTTTTAATAAATATAAAACCTTTTCAAAATTTTGAAAAGGTTTTTTTATTTTGAGTAAAAACTTTTGCTATATTTGGAATTAAACATTTTAAACATGGATACCAAATTCAATTTTCCATTATATTCTCCGGGAAAAAAAAATGAAGGAAGTGCTGCTTATACATTTTTAGTAGCAGATTTAAGAAAAGTGAAAAGTTTTTTGGCATTGTATGAATGCAAGGAAGGAAAAGTGAAAAGCCTTACGGAAAAAGAGTATACTACTCAGGATTTTTCCTCATTCACAGAAATGGTAAAAACTTTTATCAATGAGCTAAATATTTCAGAGGTCAATAGAGTATCGGTGGCTGTTCCCGGTCCGGTTATTGACGGAAAATGCGAAACACCAAATCTTCCATGGAGTTTGGATTCCGAAAATCTTAAGTCCGAGTTAGGAATGCAGAAAGTCTATCTTATAAATGACTTGGAAGCTACCGCTTACAGCTTTATGGAATTTGATAAAAATCAATTGGAAGTACTTCACACTTCTGAAAACAAAGTGAGAGGAAATGTTGCTGTTCTTGCTCCCGGAAATGGTTTAGGCGAAGCAGGAATGTTTTGGGACGGAGAAAGTTTGCGCCCATTTGCAACAGAAGGAGGACATACCGAGTTTTCTCCAAGAAATGATTTTGAAGTAGAGTTTTATCACTTTCTTAATAAAATATATGGAATTGTAACTTGGGAAAATGTACTCTCAAAAGATGGAATATACAATATCTATCGATTTCTAAGAGATGTAGGAAGGCATTCTGAAGATGCAGATCTTAAAAATAGAGTTCAGAATGAAGAATTTCTTTCCGTTATTGCAGATGTAGGAAAAGGAAAACAATCGCGATTGGTAAATCTTACTATTGAAATGTATGCCGAATTTCTTGCCAGAGAAGCCAATAATCTTGTCTTGAAACTGAAAGCAATAGGAGCACTGATTATAACCGGAGAAATTCCTGCTGTGCTTTTTGACTTGGTGGAAAAGGAAAAATTTTATAAAGATTTCAAAATATCAGATAGAATGGAGCATCTGCTAAAAGATATTCCTATCTACGTTGTACGAAATGATAAAGGTATTTTGGAAGGTGCCGCCCAATATGGTGCTTTCATTGAAAATTAGAAAGAACTCTTCAAAGAGTTCTTTTTTTATGAATTTTATGAAAAAGGTTTGTTTTTTGTATATCAGTTTTTTCAAAATTTTATTGACATAGGTCAATATTATTTTATAATGCTTAGTTATACTTTTGCAACAAATTTTTAAACTAAAATATAAAACAATGAAAAAATTAGCACTCGCTTTGGTTTTGATAAGTGGATTAGGTTTTGCACAGGTGAAAAAAGTAGTTTCTTCTGATGTGCATTGGTGGGGATATAAAGTAGCAAAATCTGAGGCTTCTTCACATGATGGTACAGTAAATTTAAGAACCGGATCAGTAGTTCTTAAAGGAAATAAAGTAGCAGCAGGAACTTTTATCCTTGATATGACTTCTATCACCTCAACAGATCTATCAGGAGAGTATCAGCAAAAACTAAACGGACACCTTAAAACCGGAGATTTTTTTGAAACAGATAAATATCCAACAGCAACTTATAAGATCACTTCTTTAAAAAAGAATAATGATAAAAAATATAACTATATTATAAATGGAAATCTTACAGCTAAAGGGAAAACTAGTGCTGTTTCCTTTCCTGCTCAAGTATCTGTGAAGGATGGAGTTGTAACAATTAATTCTTCTAAATTTAGTTTTGACAGACAAAAATTTGGTATTGCTTACAGTTCTACTATGAAAGATGTGGTAGTAAAGGATGAGGTAGATATGCAGATAAGCCTTACCGCAAAATAGTTTTTTTCACAAAACCCTTTGGTAATCATTATTTTAAAATATTGATTAAAAATATATCCAAAAGAGCAGAAATTATCTGCTCTTTTTTTATTTTTGAATAAATAAACAGACAAACTATGTTTGTAAAATATTTGACCATATGAGGCTGTATATTGTAAGTGGACTTGGAGCGGATTTCAAAATATTAGAAAAATTAGAGTTGAATTTTGCAACTGAAATCGTTTTCCTGAATTGGCTTATTCCTGAGCGTAATGAGACATTCGAAAATTATGTTCGGAGAATGGCTGAAAGAGTAGATCATTCCAAACCTTTTTATCTTTTAGGATATTCTTTTGGAGGAATTATGGTTCAGGAAATTGATAGACTGAAAAAAGCCGAAAAAGTCGTAATTCTCGGAAGTATAAAATCGGATAAAGAAAAGTCCCGATTGATAAAGACCGGAGAAATGACCCGAATTCCCCGAATATTGCCCGAAAAAATATTTCATGAGAAATCTTCATTAGCCACATATTCTTTTTTCAAAAAGTTTTTTGATCCGAAAAATAGAAAAATGGTGGAATATTTTCGGGTTCGTAATCCCTATTATCTTAAATGGTCTATCGAAAAAATTTCTGAATGGAAATTTGAAGAAAATCCGTCGGTAGTACAAGTTTTAGGAGATAAAGATATTGTATTTCCTATTAAAAATTCTAAGCCGGATTATATCATTAAAGACGGAACTCATCTTTTTCCGGCTACCAAGCACAAAGAAGTTTCTAAAATACTTAAAGAAATATTTTCTGAAAACTAAAGCATATTAAAATCTTTTATTTTTGAACCTTAAATCGTAAATCCTAAATACAAATGCAATCCATATCTGTTTTTGAAATTATAAAAGTAGGAATTGGCCCATCCAGCTCTCATACAATGGGACCTTGGAATGCTTCAGAAATGTTTCTAAACCTTATCCGAAAAAAGAGTGGAATAGTAGATGTTAAAGAAATTTTTGTAGAATTTTTTGGTTCGCTTGCAAAAACGGGAATCGGACACGGAACAGACATTGCGGGAATGCTTGGACTTTCGGGAGAAAATTTCAGAACTATTGATACTGTTTTGATTGATGAGAAAGTAGAAAAAATAAAAACTTCACAACTGATCAATTTGGGTAATGAAAAGGAGATTCCCTTTATTTACGGACATCATTTAGTTTTGAATAAAGAAAAGTCTTTAGATTTTCACCCAAACGGAATGATTTTCAGAGCTGTTTTGGAAAATGGAGAAGAAATAGTTCAGGATTATTATTCAGTTGGAGGTGGCTTTGTAGCTACTCGTGAAGAAGTATCAGTAGAAAGTTCTTGTATCAGAACTCTTTATCCTTGCCATCATGGAAATGATGTTTTGCATTATTGTGAAAAACTTGGATTGCAAAAATTTTCAGACCTCATTTTCCTGAATGAAGAAAGCTGGAGAACAAAAGAAGAAACCGAAAAAGAAGCACTTTATATTTGGCAACAGATCAAAGAGTGTATTTATAAAGGCGTCAATAAAGAAGGTATTCTTCCGGGTGGTTTACAAGTTATCAGAAGAGCTCCCGCTCTCAACAGAAAATTGTTGGGAGAGAAAATTTATAAAAATCTAGATGAATGGTTTCAACTTGTTGTGGATGCTGAAGAAACATTTACTGCAATTAATAAATGGGTGTCCTGTTTTGCTCTTGCAGTGAATGAGGAAAATGCAAGTTTTGGAAGAATCATAACAGCTCCCACTAATGGAGCGAGTGGCGTAATTCCTGCCGTGCTCATGTTTTCGCAAGCATTTACGGAACATACTAATGAAGATGATATTGTAAGATTTATTCTTGTGGCAGGAGAAATTGGTACTTTATTTAAGAAAAATGCAACAATTTCTGCGGCAATGGGAGGTTGTCAGGCAGAAGTAGGAGTTTCTTCGGCAATGGCTGCAGCTGGACTTACAGAAATTATGGGAGGTACACCTGCTCAGGTTTTAATGGCGGCTGAAATTGCAATGGAACATCATCTTGGTCTCACTTGTGATCCAATAGCAGGTTTGGTTCAGATTCCATGTATAGAAAGAAATTCTATGGGAGCAATAAAAGCAATTACAGCTGCTAATATTGCTATAGAAAGTGATCCTTCTAAGGCAAGAGTTTCTTTAGACGAGGTAATCCAATCTATGTGGGAAACGGCACAAAGTATGAGTGAAAGATTCAAAGAGACATCAGAAGGAGGACTTGCTATTGCCGTAAACGTAGCAGAATGCTAAAAAAATAATTCATCAAAATTTACTATTTTGAGATTTATAGTTGAAAATCATGATTCTGTAAATCTTAGAGAAAGCCACTAAAAAGGTTTCAATGTATATCCATAACTCAAAAAAATGGCAAATAAAATTTTACTCTTACTTCTCTTTTATTGTGCAACAAGTTTTGCTCAAAATTCAAATTTCGTAAATGTTTTTATTGGTACAGATGGAACTGGGCATACTTTTCCGGGGCCATCAATGCCTTTTGGTATGGTACAACCAGGACCGGATAATCGAGATTTTGGATGGAACCATACAAGTGGATACCAATATCAAGATACTTTGCTTTTAGGTTTTTCGCAAACCCGCTTCAGCGGAACAGGGATTAATGAAATGGGAGACGTACTTTTGCTGCCAATCAATCCAAAAAAAGAGAAACTAAAAAATGCTTATTATAAAAATACTGAAATCGGAAAAGTAGGATATTATTCACTGAAAAAAAAGGACGATGTAAAAGTGGAATTGACCTGCTCAGAAAGAGTAGCTTTTCATCGATATACATTTCCGGAAAACGAAGCTCAGGTTTTGGTAGATTTACAGCATGGTCTGCGTTTTATTTTTGATAAAAATACCGAAAAAGGTTTAGTAGTCGATAGTGATGTGAAAATTGTGGATGATAGAACTATTGCTGGCTTTTGCTCAACTCAAAACTGGGTAGACCGAAAATATTTTTTTACCTTATCCTTTGACCAACCTTTTGTGAAATCAGAACTTATCGGCAAGAATGAAATTGAAAAAGCACCTAAATTCTTATTGGATTTTTCATTGGTAAAGAATAGGCAGCTGAAAGTGAAGATTGCTTTGTCATCAGTTTCGGTAGAAGGTGCAACTCAAAATATGATACATGAAATTCCACATTGGGATTTTGAAAAAATAAAAGCAAATAATCTAAAAACTTGGAATCACTATTTGGATAGGATCACCATTGAAGCTCCGAAAAAACAGAAAGAAATATTCTATACTTCCTTATATCACTTGTTTTTGCAGCCTTCCAATATAGCAGATGTGGATGGAAAATACAGAGGAGCGAATGATGAAATTGCAACAGCTTCCAATGGAGAATATTACTCTACATTATCCATTTGGGATATATATCGTGGAGCATTTCCTTTATTGCAGATTTTAGCGCCTGAAAAAATTGATGATATTGTTCAGACTTTACTTTTGCATCATAAAGCTAATGGATTTTTGCCTATTTGGACAGCTTGGGGTAAAGATAATTATTGTATGATCGGAAATCATGCCATTCCTATGATTTTATCGGCTTATCAAAATGGTTTTAAAGGGTTTGATGTAAATGAAGCATTGAAAGCCATGGTAGAAACCTCTTCCAAATCACATATCAATTCTGATTGGGAACTTTATAATCGTTATGGGTATTATCCGTTTGATAAATTGCAAAATGAAGCTGTTTCCAGAACTTTAGAAAGCGGTTATGACGATTGGTGCGTAGCTGAAATGGCAAAAAAATTAGGCGAAAATGAAATTGCAGATACTTTTTTGAAAAGATCCAATTTCTATCAAAATATTTTCGACAAAGAAACTACTTTTTTCAGAGGAAAGGATACCAAAGGAAATTGGAGAACACCTTTTAATCCTTTAATTGCAACTTCTCCTCTTAATAATCCAGGTGATTATACCGAAGCCAATGCATGGCAATATTTTTGGACACCTGCTCAGCACGATGTACAAGGAATAATTAAATTATTGGGAGGTAAAGAAAATTTTACTAAAAAACTTAATGATTTTTTCACGATAAAAGCTGAAAATCCGGATAAATTTTTGGGACAAGAAGCCATGATTGGTCAATATGCTCAAGGCAATGAGCCAAGTCATCATGTAATTTATTTATATGCATACAGTAATGAGCCAAAAACAGGTCAAAAGTATATCCGACAGGCGATCAATGAATTTTATAACAACACTCCTGATGGAATGATTGGTAATGATGACTGCGGACAAATGAGTGCTTGGTATATCCTTTCTATTTTAGGTTTTTATCCTGTAAATCCTGCTGATGGTACATTTGTATTGGGTAGTCCGCAAATCAAAAGTGCAAAACTGCATCTTTCAAACGGCAAAACATTTTCCGTTCTTGCTAAAAATTTTTCCCAGGAAGCTGCTTACAATGAAACCCGTTTTCTGGATGGTAAAAAAATAAGGCAACCTTTTATTACCTATCAAGATATTATGAAGGGAGGAAATTTAGTTTTTGAAATGACAGCAAAGCATGAATAATGTAGCGAAATTTCTATAATTTTTGAATATTTTGGAGAATTTAGAAAAATTTATTGCTTTTCCTTTCGGAAGTATAAAACCCAGTGGATGGCTTAAAGAGCAAATGCAAAAAGACCTGAACGGCTTTGTCGGAAATCTTGCAAAAATTGTTCCTGAGCTTATCAATGATCCGGTTTATCATAAAGGCAGACTGCGCAAAAATTCTAAAACTAAAGATCTGGGTAATCATAAAGAAGAAAATGATGCGGAAAATGAAGAACAATACAAATGGTGGAACAGCGAAACGCAATCCAATTGGTGGGATGGATATTTGCGGAATGTTTTTTTGTTGGACGACGAAAAGAATATTGAAGAAGTAAAAAATTATATTGAAAGTGTTTTATCTGCTCAGGATGCAGATGGTTATATTGGTATTTATAGTCAGGAACTTCGTTATAATTTTGATTCAGAAAATGGAGAATTATGGTCAAAAGCAACTTTGTATAGAGGTTTATTGGCGTATTATGAATATACAAAAGAGGAGAAAGTATTTGTAGCGGTAGAAAGAGCTGTAGAAAATGTAATGCAGAATTATCCAATTAATGATTCAAGTCCTTTTAGTTGTGGTACTTCTTTTAATGTTGGGGTTTCTCATGGTTTGGCATTTACTGATATTTTGGAAAGGATGTATTTTCATACAAAAAATGAGATATATAGACAATATGCCTTGTTTTTGTACATGGATTTTTCAAATACTTATCAATCTGAGGGCGATGTACAATTGAAAAATATTTTAGAACCGAATTACAAACTAAAATCACATGGAGTACATACTTTTGAGCATATCAGAGCATTGACTATAGCCAAATATGCAGCAAAATCAAAAATTTTAGATACAGCATTGGAGGTTTATTTACAGCGAATTAAAAACGTCATTACCATAAGTGGAGGAGCTATTGGTGATGAATGGATCGAGGAACGAAATGCAGATGCTACACATACCGGTTATGAATATTGCTCGCTGCAAGAACTTTTGGACAGCTATTGTCTATTGTTTCAAAAAACCGGAAATGCTGAAACAGGTGATGCCATCGAAAATATTTTTTATAACGCAGCACAAGGTTCAAGAAATCCCCATAATTCTTCTGTTGCTTATCTGAAAACTGACAATTCCTTTGAAATGCAGGGTACTAAAAATGGAAAAGAAGAAGACGGAAGAAAACAAACACGATATAAGTATTCTCCGGCACATCAAGATGTAGCAGTATGTTGTAATCCGAATGCTGGCAGAATTACGCCTTACTTTATCCAAAATTCTTGGATGAAGGAAAGTGAAATTGTTTTGGTAGCAACACTATTGATGCCCAATATTTTGGAAACTACCCTTAACGGAAATCAAATTCAAATTGAAAATCAGACTCATTATCCTTTTGAAAATGATTTTAAATTTAAAATTGTACAAAAAGAACCATCACGATTCCAATTAAAAATCAGAAAACCAGATTGGGTAAAGAATATAAAAACTATTGAAAAATATAGAATTGAAAATGGTTTTATTCTGATTGAAAGGGATTTTCGGTCTATTGATTTTATAGATATTTCTTTTGAAACCGATATTTTGATTAGAAAAGACAATACTGGTTCTCATTATTTTACTTATGGAGCATTGCTTTATGCTTTGCCTATTCATGCAGAAGAAGTAGTCTGTAAAAAATATACCGGAGAATTTGTGGATTTGTTTTACAAGCCTGTTTCAAAGACTGAATATTCCTATTTTGAAAATAAAATAGCGAAATATTCAAACGGAAAAATTATAACAAAACTGATGAATCAAAATAATAATCAATTCGAGGAGGTGGAACTTATACCGATGGGAAAAACTATTCTAAGACAGGTAACATTCTAAAACAGCTTTTGGCAAAGTAATTTTTATACAATTATTTTCCCTTTTCAGGAATTTTTTTGGCATTAATATCGCCTCTGTTGTTGAAAAAAGTATATTCTGAAAAATCGTCTTTCGCTGTCATTCCGTTTGCACCGATAAGTGTAGAACCATCTTTGTCAGTAACATATACTGTATCAGAGGTATAAATCTTTTTTTTAATCTGATCCCAAAAAACGGATTGCATGGCAAATGTTTGTCCTTCATTGGTTACAATTCTTACATTTCCGTGGGCTTCATAGAATTTTTTCTTTTCATTGATCTTAGCATATTTTGCTTTGATTGTACCCGGAACATTCGGCTTTTTTTTATCAAAAAATTTAATGTCAATTCCTTTTTTTGCTACTACATAAGGAGAATCAATATACTCATATTTTTCAATAAGCGGAGCTGTGGCTCGCAATGTAACAAAACCGGAATCCCGCTGAATAATATTGGCATTATTAATAATCTGCGAAGGGAAATTGGTGTTTTTATTTTTGTTGACTTCCGCAAGATCTTCTTCACAAGAAACCATAGAAAAAAATATAGCACATCCAGTAAAGATGGCTATATTTTTTAAAAGTATTTTCCGAAGAATTTTCATTCTTATAATATTAATCATAAAGTGCCTTCTGGAACCAACGATCTGCAAAATTGATACCGATTCTGAAATTTACAAAAGTTTGATTAATAAGATTATTATCTAAAGTTCCGCGTTTCCCAAGTTCGATACCCAAATCTATACCGCTCAATCTGGAAGAACTTCTGTTTGCAAAAGGGAGAGAAGCTCCGGCTGTAATAGCAAATCTGTTGATATCTTTTCCGTTGATATTCAGACTTCCTTTTTCGTAATAAGCACCATAACGGTAGATTACTCTGGAGAAATAACTTCTAAAATTGTTAAGATTCGGTACAAACCAACCTCCTGTAGAAATTCGGTAAGAATTTTCATAAGCAAACGGCTGCCCTAAAAATTGTACATTTTCTCCTTTTTTGAAATCGAATTGTGTTCCTAAAAACCATTTCAGATCTTTTCCATAACCAACACCAAAAGAACCTTCGGAAGGAATCAACTGTTTGTCTTCGCTTTTATTTTCGTCGATGATACTTACATTTGTTTTGTCTCCGTTACTTAGATAATAATAGGTACTATTGGTGTAGGTAGTTTCCATTTTTCCGGTATTTCCGAAAGAATAGGTAGCTCCTAAAGTAAGTTTACGATCATTGGAAAGTTTTTTCTGGTATGTTGTTCCAAGCGTAAAATTGAAAGATTTAATTTTATTTCTGGTTTCGTAGCCATTAATCAACTCAGATGTAGGTAAATTATTAGCGTCTAGAGTTGTTAGTTCATCTGTGTCATAAAGATTTCCGAAGTAAAAATTAGATCTCAAACCTAAGCCAAATTCCGGTGAAACTTGATAAGAAAATCCTGCCTGAACAGTATTTAATGTACCTTCTCCATGGAAAGAATTTATTGTATAGTTTTCGTAATTTAAAATATCATTAACATTTTTTTCTTTTACCACTACAGAATATTTTTTTGAACTGTAAGGTTGATATCCCATCCCAAATTTTACTTTCTTGGAAATAGGAAAAGCAATAGAAATGTTTGATATATAGTTGGAATGTTTGGAAACATTCACATTATTAAAATCTGATTTGAAATAATTATTTTCATTTGTGACTTCAAATTTTACCGAAGTCAGTTCCAGATTGGTATTTGCAGCTGGGTTTCTGAAATTGAAATTATTATTAAAATCCGAAACAAATGCAGTTGTAACTCCACCCATTGCGTTTACATCTATTGAGTTGTCAAACTTTACATCACCAATTCCGAATGCAGCATAAGGCGAGTTTCCTATTGTTTGCGCATTGGCAATCACTCCTACAGAAATGAATGACAAAACCAAAAATCTCTTCATTATTTAGTTTTAAAATAAAGCGCAAATATCTTAATTATTACTGAATTGTGAAAGTTAAAGTTTGTTAAGTACTTTTGAATGCATTTTTTCACAAAATCAGGAAGATTTTAGAATTATTCAATGGTTCTCAAGAACTTTTTTCATTTGCTCTTTATCCAATTGTTTTTCCCAATTTGCAACTACTATTGTTGCTACTGAATTTCCAATAACATTCGTTAAAGCTCGGCATTCACTCATAAATTTATCAATTCCGAGAATTAAAGTCATTCCTGCAATCGGAATTTCCGGAACTACGGCAAGAGTAGCAGCAAGCGTAATAAATCCGGCACCTGTAACTCCGGCTGCTCCTTTAGAACTTAGCATTGCTACCAAAAGTAAGATCAATTGTTTTTCTAAAGGCAAATGTATGTTGCAGGCTTGTGCAATGAAAAGAGAAGCCAGTGTCATATAAATGTTGGTTCCGTCGAGATTAAAAGAATATCCGGTTGGTACTACCATTCCGACAATAGTTTTGGAACAACCGGCTTTTTCCAATTTTTCCATTAATCCCGGTAATGCCGGTTCTGAAGAACTCGTTCCCAAAACCAAAAGTAGCTCATCTTTTAGATAAAGCAATAATTTAAAAATATTAAAACCATTATACCAAGCTACGCTTCCTAAGATCAAAACGATAAAAAGAATAGAAGTAATGTAAAATGTAGTAACCAAAAATATAAGTTTGTAAACCGATTCTAAACCATATTTTCCGATTGTGAAAGCAATAGCTCCAAAAGCACCAATCGGTGCCAATTTCATCAAAATGTGTACAATTTTAAAAATAGGAGAGGAGAGTGCCTGAAGAAAATCCGTGACTTTCTGGCTTCGTTCTTTTGTTAAAACCAAACCAACTCCCATTAATACGGAAACCAGCAAAACTTGGAGAATATTTTCCCCAATCAACGGACTGAAAAGCGTATCCGGAATAATATTCATGATAAAACCCGTAATCGTAGTTTCATGAGCTTTATGTGTATATTCCGAAACGTCTCCAGAAAGTGTTGCAGGATTGATGTTCAAACCTTTTCCGGGCTGAAAAATGTTTCCTACAACCAACCCAATAATTAAAGCTAATGTAGAAAATGTAAAAAAATAAATGAGCGCTTTTGTGGCAATTCTTCCAATGCTTTTCAGATCAGCCAAATGTGCAATTCCCAATGTAAGTGTAATGAAGATCACCGGTGCGATAATCATTTTTACTAATTTGATGAAACCGTCTCCCAAAGGTTTCATTTTTTCACCAATTTCGGGAAAGAAATGTCCCAAAAGTAATCCGCAAAGTATGGCAAAAATTACTTGGAGATATAATTCTTTGTAAAGCGTTTTTATTCTCAATTTTTTCGTTAAGTTGTAGTATAGTTTTTTAAATTTAAATATTGGAAATCAATGCATTATTCTGTTGCTACAGAATCGTCTCCACGTCCATCTGCAACCGCGTGAATATTTCCGTTATCGTCAATCAAAATGATTTCTGTTCTTCCGATTTGCGGAACTTTTTCGATGACATAATTCATTTTTTGTAAATCGGAAATGGTACTTTCAGGAAAATTAGGTTCTACCATTACTTTTTCCGGAAGCCATTGATGATGGAATTTCGGATAATTAATCGTGAGATTTGCATTTAACTTAAAATCTATAACATCCACAACTGATTGATATACAGATGTCGGAATTGTAGTTCCACCCGGAGTTCCGACTACCATAAAAGGTTTTCCGTTTTTCATAATTATGGTCGGTGTCATGGAAGAAAGCATTCTTTTATTTGGCTGAATAGAATTTGCTTCACCACCAACTGCACCAAACATATTCGGAACACCCGGTTTTACAGAAAAATCGTCCATTTCGTTATTCAGAAAAAATCCGGCTCCGGAAACAACTACTTTGCTTCCATAGAGTCCATTCAATGTAGTAGTTACAGCAGCAGCATTTCCATCCTTATCCAAAACTGAAATGTGGGTAGTTTCCGTACTTTCTTTATTTGGATTGACAATTTTTCCCACTTCGGAGCTTGGAGTTGCTTTTTCAGGATTGTAGGATTTCCAGCGTTTTTTTAAATATTCATCGGAAATCAGCATTTCGGTTTTATCATTAATAAAATCCGGATCGCCCATATATTCGGCTCTGTCTGCATAAGCACGACGTTCTGCTTCCACCATGATCTGAACGGCTTTCGTAGAATTTGCCTGATGGTTTTCCAAATTTTCAAAACTTGCCATTTTCAGCATTTGAGCCAAAAGAAGTCCACCACTGGAAGGAAGTGGCATGGAAACCACATCATTTCCTTTATACTGAAACTGAAGTGGTTTTCTTTCTACAACTTTATATTTTTTTAGATCTTCGAGTGAAATAATTCCGTTTCCACGTTTCATTTCAGCAACGAGAAATTCTGCTGTTTTTCCTTCATAAAAACCTTTTTGTCCATCTTTCTGAATTCTTTTAAGAGTTTCGGCTAATTCTTTTTGAACAAGCAAATCTCCGGCTTTCCAAGGAGTGTCTTTTGCAAATGCAATTGTAGTATAGTTGTGTTTTAAAAATTGTGATTTTAAGGAATTTAAAAGATTGGCTTCCCGTTCTGTAATGGCAAATCCTTTTTCAGCCAAATCAATAGCAGGCTGAACCAGAGTAGACATTGGAAGTTTGCAATATTTCAGAGTGGCAAAAAATCCGGCAACAGATCCCGGAATTCCAACCGCAAGTCTGCCATTTTGAGAAAGATCGGTATTGGCATTTCCTTTTTTATCAAGATACATATCTCGTGATGCTTTGGATGGTGCGGTTTCGCGATAATCTAGGGTAAATTTTTCACCATTATTTTTTACTCCCACTAAAAATCCGCCACCTCCGATATTTCCTGCTTGAGGATAAACAACAGCCAAAGCATATTGTGTAGCAATTACAGCATCATAAGCATTTCCGCCCATTTTCAGAATTTTTGCGCCGGCTTCACTTGCCAGTGGATGCGCAGAAACTACAACACCTTTTTTTTGAATTTTCACTTCTTTTATAATTTTGATGTCTGTAAATTGTGAAAAAAGTGATAAGGAAATAAAAGTGACTATAAATGAGAGTTTTATTTTTTTCATAAGATTTATATTAATAAAATTTTTGGCTCTACGTTAAATTTTTTCGGAAATTGAAATAATTGGGTTTTTGTAAAAATATTGGTTCAATATACAGCGACTTTGTATTTTTTTCACTCAAAAAATAATCATCTTCTGTTAATTGAATACTTTTACATTCTCTATATTACTGTTTTTTTATGAAAATTATTCATAATCAATAATAGCATAAATAAAACTGAGCCATTTTTGATAAACTTTGAGGTTAAAATTTGATGCAAATAAAATAAAAATTTTCTGCTTTTTAAAATTATTCAAACTTTGATTTTCATAGTTTTTGGAGAATAAAAGATTTCTGCAAAAATATTGTTTATTCTATAAAAAAATTAATATTTTGTTATTTTTATGTATATAAATTTTGATAATTTAATATTTTTAGTAATATTTGTAGAAATAAACTTTTTATATATGAAGAAAAACTACCAGAGAATCGTAACTTTAGGGGTGTTTTTGGTTTTTGTAGGCCAGATTTCTGCCCAAGAAAACAATGACAGCTTAAAGGTAAAAACAGTCGAAGAGGTAAAAATTACTGTTGGCTCTAGAAACAAGAATAGAGTGGTAACGGATTCGCCAGTTCCTATTGATGTTATAAATATTAAGGAATTAGCAGTAGCTGCGCCTCAAACAGATTTAACACAAATATTGAACTATGTGGCGCCTTCTTTTACTTCGAATACGACCACTGTAGCAGATGGAACAGATCATATAGATCCTGCTCAGTTAAGAGGTTTAGGACCAGACCAGACATTAGTTTTAGTAAATGGGAAAAGAAGGCATACTACAGCTCTTGTCAATGTAAATGGTTCTCCAGGAAGAGGTTCTGTAGGAACTGATTTGAATGCACTGCCATCTTTTGCTATTGAAGGTTTAGATGTTTTAAGAGATGGAGCTGCTGCACAATATGGATCGGATGCTATTGCAGGTGTAATAAACCTTAGAATGAAGAAAGCTACCAATAAATTAGAACTAGCTTTAAATACGGGAGGTTTTTTAAGTTCTGGAGCGAATGATCATAGAGGTGGTATGGATGGTTTTAAAACGCAATTAGATGCAAACTACGGGACACAAATTTTTGGAAAAGGTTTTGTAAATTTTACAGGGAGCTTTGCATGGAGAGATGATACCAACAGAGCTACAGATTTTAATGGAAGTATATTTAATATATATAATGCGGTAGAAAGAGTATCTCTCGCTAATGGAACAAATATTAATTCCTTATTTTCAAATATTAATGCATTAAACGCAACGGAATTAAATAATTTATTCTCAATAATTAAATCTAGTGCAAATCAAATTGGATATTTAACGACTGCTCAGCAAACAGCTATTCAAAATGCTAATACATTATCGGCAATGCAATCTGCATTAGGAGTTAATGTTACAGATAACGAATTAGCAGCAAGAGGCCTTTCTCGTAGAGATTTTAACATGAGAATTGGCCAATCAAAATTGCTTACAACGCAATTTTTTGTAAATTCTGAAATTCCAATTAATGATAATCATAAATTTTATGCATTTGGGGGGTATAGTAACAGAGACGGTAATTCTGCTGGTTTCTACAGAAGGCCAAACCAAGCTAGAACTTACACAGGATTATATCCAAATGGTTTCTTACCAGAAATAGGTTCTACAGTTGTAGATTATTCGGCAGCAGGAGGTTTCAAAGGTAAAATAGGGGGCTTTAATTATGATTTAAGTAATACTTTTGGGATAAATTCATTTGAATACAATATTGAAAACACTGCTAATGTAACCATGGGAATGAGTTCTCCTAATTCTTTCTATGCAGGGAAATTAAAGTTCCAACAAAATACTACCAACTTGGACTTCCAACGTAACTTTAATGTGTTAGATGGATTAAGTTTAGGTTTTGGAGGAGAGTATCGATTAGAAAGATATATTTTGAAAGCTGGTGATCCAGAGTCGTATTTAGGGTATAATATTTCTGTTACAGACTTTTTTGGTAATGCTAGACCAGGTGGAGCTCAGGTTTTTCCGGGATTTAGACCAGTAAACCAAGTAAATGGAGGTAGAAATAGTATTGCAGCATATTTAGATACTGAATTAGATATTACCAAATGGTTACTAGTAGGTGCTGCGTTGCGCTATGAAGATTATTCGGATTTTGGAAACACATTCAATTATAAATTTGCTACAAGAGTAAAAGCGAATAATGATTTAACTTTTAGAGGAGCTGTTTCCACAGGTTTTAGAGCGCCATCTTTAGCACAAATTTATTTTAATTCTACATCTACTCAATTTGTAGGAGGAGTGCCGTTTGAAGTGGGGACGTTTCCTAACGCAGGAAGAGAGGCAGATTTGCTGGGGATTCCAGATCTTAAACAAGAGGAATCTAATAACTACAGTATTGGTTTTTCATATAAAATTCCAGAAACTAATTTAACATTTTCTGTTGATGGATATTATATAAAAATAAAAGACAGGGTAGTATTAACTGATGGTTTTTCTAGACCTACTAATCCTGCAGCTGGTTCTAATGGGTGGTACCCAATTGGAACTCCCCAAAGAGAATTACAAGATTTATTCGACAAAGCAAACGCAACTACTGCTACATTTTTCTCTAACGCCGTTGATACACAATCAAGAGGTTTAGATTTGGTAATTACCAATAGAGCAAAACTAGATGAAGTTACTTTAAATACCAATTTTGCATCTACTTTTTCTAGTACAAAAAGAATAGGGGATATTCACGGTTCACCATTGTTAATAGAAAATGGCCAGATCAATAGATATTATTCAGAAGCTACTCGTATTTATATGGAAGAAGCAGTGCCAAGAGTAAAGGCTAATTTAATGAATACCATTACTTATAAAAAATGGGATTTCTTTATGAGACAAAGCTATTTTGGTAAAGTAACTGATCCTAATGTTGCTGATGTAAATGGAGATGGAATACTTCAAGGTGAATATATTAATGGATTTTTAGTGGCTACTGAACATCCAGTTTGGGCAGCAAGAACAATTACAGACGTATCTGTTTCGTATGCTTTGAGCAAAAATTTTAAACTAACATTAGGAGCTAATAATGTATTTGACATATATCCAGATAAAAATTTAAAAACCCAAACAATTACAAGCGCTCCGAATGTAGCAGGTACTGCATATGTAACACCTAATCAATCGAGTAATGATCCAAATATTAGATCTGTAGTTCCTGGAACTATAGATTTATCAAATAATAACCAATTTGAATACTCAAGAAACGTTGGACAATTTGGAATGAATGGAAGATACATTTTCGCAAGAGTAAATCTTAGTTTTTAAGAATAAATTTTACTTTAAAATATAGATTAAGCAATCATTTATGGTTGCTTATTCTTTTTTAATATATTTGTGAAGTTTCAAAAAGTAAAAAAATGCAGGCCTCTACGGAAAAAATCCTCATAACCGGAGCTCTTGGGCAAATCGGAACTGAACTCACCAACAGACTTGTAGAAATTCACGGAAAAGATAATGTAATCGCTTCCGGACTTGACAGATGGGACAAATCTCTTACTTCGGCAGGTTTTTATGAACGAATGGATGTTACCAACACGCAATTGGTTCGGCAAATTATTCAGGATTACGGAATTACTACGGTTTATCATTTAGCTTCTTTACTTTCCGGAACTTCTGAAAGACAGCCGCTTTTTGCATGGAGATTGAATATAGAACCACTTCTGAATTTCTGCGAATTGGCGAAAGAAGGTTTGATCCAGAAAATTTTCTGGCCGAGTTCTATTGCAGTTTTCGGAACGGGAATTCCAAAGGAAAATGTAGGGCAAGATGTGGTTCTGAATCCGACTACTGTCTACGGAATTTCCAAGTTAGCTGGAGAAAAATGGTGTGAATATTATCATGATAAATTTGGTGTGGATGTGAGAAGTATTCGTTATCCGGGTTTAATTTCATGGAAAACTCCTGCTGGTGGCGGAACTACGGATTATGCTGTGGAAATTTTTTATGAAGCTATTGAAGAAGGAAAGTACACCAGTTTTATTTCCGAAAATACAGCAATGCCGATGTTGTACATGGATGATGCTATCAATGCTACTTTGAAATTGATGGATGCTCCGAAAGAAAATCTTACGGTTCGTTCTTCGTATAATTTGGGAGGGATGAGTTTTACGCCAAAGCAATTGGCAGAAGAAATCAAAAAAGAAATTCCGGAATTTGAGATCAATTATGAACCGGATTTCCGACAGGCAATTGCAGATTCTTGGCCGGCTTCTATTGATGATTCTGTTGCAAAAAAAGATTGGGATTTATCTTACGATTTCGGAATTTCTGAAATGACAAAAGACATGATTAAGAACCTAAAGGTGAAATTACAAAAGTAAAATTTAATAAATTACAGTTTCAGTAATTAAATTTAAATATTTAATAATCATAATTTTACAAGTTTTATATAAAAATTACTTTACATGATATTATTAACGTTCAATCTCATCAATAATGAACCGGAACTGAAAAATGGAGAACAACTTTCGGAGACTGAACGAACAGAAATCACCCAAAAAAATACCAATTCCATTCTTCGGATTTTGGAACTTTATGATGTAAAAGCCACTTTTTTTGTAGAAATTTCTCTTCTTGAAAATCTTAAACCTTTGCTGAAAAAGATTATTTCAAAAGGACACGAAATTTCTTTTTACAATAAAAATTCTAGTCTTCAGGAAATTGAAAAAGCAAAATCTTCTACTGAGTATCTTCTTGAAAAAAACATTCGCGGAATTCGGCAGAAAGACGTTACCCTTTCTCTTTCCGAATTGAAATCTTTGGAATTTACCTACATTTCCAACATCGAGAATGCTAATATTTTATTTCCATTGAAGCGATTACGAAGAAGTACCGAAATAAAAGAAGTATTGGGAATGAGCATTGTTCCCGAAAGTATTTCTCCCTATTCTCAGCTTCCGTATAACGACTTTGTTTTCCAAATGGCGCCAAAAACGTTTTATAAAAATATGGTTTCCGAAACTTTGAAAGCGGAAGAATTTGTTTTGATTTATCTTGATTCTCGACAGTTTACAGATTATGAATTGACTCCTTTTAAAATTCCGTTTTACCGAAGATTTAATTCCGGACGAAAAATGGAAGATAAGCTGGAAGAATTCCTAAAATGGATCAATGAAAAAGAATTGGCCACTTCCAGAATGAAGGATTATATTTTCTGATTACTATACTACAACTATACTTTAAAATAATTTTTACGAAAGTTCAAAAACTGTAATTTCAGGTAAAACGCCAACTCTTCCCGGATATCCGATCACTCCGAATCCGCGGTTTACATAGAGATATTTTCCTTCGCTTTCATACAAATCTGCCCATTTTGAATAACGATACTGAACAGGACTCCATCGTACATTTTTCAGATCAATCCCGAATTGCATTCCGTGTGTATGTCCGGAAAGTGTTAATTGAACATTAGAACGATGAAATTTTACAACCCTATCAAAATGAGTAGGATCATGGCTCATCAGGATTTTTGCAGCTTCAGTAGGAACACCATTTGTAGCTTTTTCAAGATCTCCATATTGTGGAAAAGGTTTTTCGCCCCAGTTTTCTACACCAAGAATGTAGAGTTTTTCTCCGTTTTTTTCAATAATACGATGTTCATTTCTCAGCATTTCGAAGCCGGCTTGTTTCTGAAAATCAATTAATTTTGGAATATTCTGAGCCTTTTCCTGTGGAGATTTCCACTCTGCATAATCGCCATAATCATGGTTTCCCAAAACCGAAAATTTTCCATCTTTTGATTTTATTTTTGAAAATAAAGGAACAAACGGCTTGAACTCTTCTGCAAAGTTATTGACCATATCTCCTGTAAAAAGGACAAGATCGGCATTTTGCTCGTTTATAAGCTGGATTGCTTTTTCCAATTTTTCGGGGTGAAAAAAACTTCCGCTGTGTACATCTGAAATTTGTAAAACTTTATATCCCTTAAAACTTTTCGGCAAGCCGGATATTTTTAGCATTACTTTTCGTACAGTTTGTCTATACTTTCCGAAAATTACACCATCCAACACAAAAGCAGATAAAATCCCGCCCAAACCAAGACCGATTGCGGAAAGAAATTTTCTTCTTTCAGGATAATGTTTGGAAGAATTTGAAAACTGTTGAAAACCAAACTGCAAAAGCCTGAAAATATCATCCAAGAAAAGAAATATGCCTACTAAAATTTTAGGGATCAGAAATGCTAAGAATATAGTAGCTATGATCTGGATTCTATGATGATCCCGATCTGATCTTTGAAAAGATGAAATTTCATAGAATAAGAAACCATACAATGCAAGAGTAATAACACCATAACAAATCCGGGCGATAGAATTTGAGACAATGGTTTTAAAAGCCTGATAAACATAAATCTCTAAAATCAGGAAAATAGCGGTGATAATAAGAAAATTCCGTTGCATGATTTTTTTTTGAATAAAAAAGCACAAAGGAAATTACTTTGTGCCATATTTTTTAGTTGTAATTTTTTTAATTAAGGAAATCTATATACAATAGCATTGATATTCATTCCGGCTCCTACAGAAGCGAAAACGATATTTCCATGTTCTTTAAATTCTTGTTCTTTCAATTGTTTTTTACGAATTAAATCAAACATGGTAGGAACGGTCGCTACTGAAGAATTTCCAAATTCCTGAATGGTCATTGGTGAAACTGCATGGTCATAATCGGATTTTCCGTAAAGTTTGAAAAGTCTTCCGATCATAGCATAATCCATTTTGGCATTTGCCTGATGAATGAGGATTTTATCAATATCTTCAATGGAAAGATCAGCCTGGTCAATGGTTGCTTTGATGGCATCAGGAACATATTTCAGGGCATATTCATAGATTTTTCTACCTTGCATTCTGATGTAAAGTTTTTCCTGATCTTCAGCATTTTTATTCAACGTTTTGGAATTATTCAGGTATTCCAATTCTACACCATTATCACACAATGTATTATGACTTATAATTCCTACATTTTCATTTTCGGTTGCGGTTACTACCACTGCACCAGCTCCGTCTGCAAAAATCATTTTATTTCTGTCATAAGGATCTGTAACACGGCTTAATGTTTCAGCACCGATTACTAAAATATTTTTTGCATTTCCGGATTTAATGAAAATATCAGCTAAAATCATTCCTTCTACCCAACCAGGACATCCGAAAATCATATCATACGTGATGCATTTTCTGTTTTTTATTCCCAGTTTGCTTTTTACTCTTGCCGCCATATTGGGCATAAAATTCGCAGTTCCGGAAGCACTTACTTCTCCAAAATTACTGGCAAAAATAATATAGTCTAACGTTTCAGGATCAATATTGGCATCTTCTATTGCTTTTTGGGAGGCTATTACGGCCATATCAGAATTGAACCAATCTTCATTAATATATCTGCGATTTTCAATTTCAGTGATATCCACGAATTTTTGGATAATTTCTTCGTTGGGTTTGTCCAGTTTTTCTCCGTCTTCTGTATAGAATTCTGAATTTAGAAAATGTTCTCTTCCTATCACTCTTTCCGGTACATAGCTTCCTGAACCTATTATGACTGTATTTGGCATATTTGTTTTTGAAAAAATTTCAGCAAAGTTAAGAATTAATATTGTATTCACGATGAAACAAAAAAATATTAAATTTGCATTTTCTTCTAAAATATAGTAATGAAACTATCACCATCAGCAAAAGGTCTCGTATTTTCAGTATTGGCTGTTTTAGCTGCGTTTGGTATCTATTTCCTTTTTTTGGCCAAACAAAACTATTATGTGGTAGATAATCCGACTAATAATACCTATTATTTTAATATTAATAATTCTGAAGAAAAAATTATTTCTCAAGGACAAACCGTAAAAGTAGATCTTATTAAAGGCAAAAATGAAATCAAGGTTTTTGATGGCAGTAAAAAATTGCTTTATGATTCTGTCTTTATGGTGAATCAAATGAGGGGTATTCTGAATATCGCACATCAGGACTATTACATCCATACGCAATATTATGGATACAATTTAAATAAAGATTCCTTACTTTTGGAACTTGGGAAAACCAATATTGACGGAAAAATGTATTTGGGCGCTCCAAAGCATTTTAATAAACTATATTCTGAAGATTTCTATTATAATGTGGACGAAGAGTATGATAAAGTAATCAAGAATGTCCAAAAAATTGAATCCAGAACTAAAATTTTCAGAAAACAGGATTTTTTGAATTATTATAAAAATTATTATAAACTTTGATTTTGAAACACATTACTCCTTACAATACAGACGCGAGCAAGAAGAGCCAAGTAGAAGATATGTTTGATAATATAGCCGGAAAGTATGACTTTCTGAATCGTTTATTATCCATGAACATTGATGTACTCTGGAGGAAAAGACTGGTAAAAATGCTTCAAGAAGTGAAACCCGGGAAAGTTTTGGATGTGGCTACAGGTACCGGAGATCTTGCTATTGCCGTACAAAAAGGGACTAATGCAGAAATTATCGGTTTAGATCTTTCACAAAAAATGCTAGATGTAGGAATCGAAAAAGTAAAGAGGAATGATCTTCAGAATAAAATAACGATGGTAAAAGGTGATGCAGAAAATTTACCTTTTGAGGATAATAAATTCGATGCTGTTACCGTTGCATTTGGAGTAAGGAATTTTGAAAATTTGGAAAAAGGCTTAGATGAACTGAAAAGGGTAGTAAAGGAAAAGGGTAGTGTATACATCCTTGAATTTTCTAAAGTGGAAGGTTTTTTGGGAAGTATTTATATGTTTTATTTTAAAAATGTGCTTCCTAGAATAGGAAAATTGGTTTCCAAAGATCATCGTGCATATACTTATCTTCCGGATTCTGTAAATGCTTTTCCTTCAGGAGAAAAGATGCAAAATATTCTTTATGAAAGAGGTTTTAAAAAAGTAGCATATACCAAACTAAGTCTTGGAATTGCAACCATTTATCAAGCAACAAAATAATATATGAGAAAAAAAATCTTAACCCTGATTATCGTTTTTGCAATAGGCTTTACTGCCACTTGCAATGCACAGCTTTTTCGGACAAAAGACAGGATGGATAATCTTGAAGGTTTTGATGATCAAAAATTCAGTTGGGGATTTTATCTTGCAGCTAATAATTTTGATTATAAATTGGTTCTTCATCCTATGTATGGAATTGAAAATCAAAGAAATCTCGTTCAGGTAAAATCATCCTACAGTTTTGGAGCAGGACTTATCGGAAAAATGAAATTGAATCAAAGTTTTGATCTAAGATTGGAACCAGGACTTCAATTTGTACAAAGAGATATCACTTTTGATACACAATCTAACGATCAATATTCGGGAGGAAATACTTCAAACCCTCCGTTCACACCAATAGCATTGACTGATGCGGATAAATTAAGAACAGTAAAAGCAACTTATGTAGATATTCCATTGCTGGTAGAATTCCATGGAGATCGATGGTATAATTCACGTCCTTATGTAGCAACCGGTGTAAATTGGATGCTAAATCTTCAGTCTAATAATAAAAGTACTGATGACAATCAGCAAGGAATTTTCAGGACAACTGCAAGTAATTTTGCTTGGACGGCTGAATTGGGAATTCAATTTTACTTCAGTAGATTCAAACTTACGCCTGCGTTTCGAGGAACATTTATGATTAATGACGAAATGGTGGCAGATAATACGGGAACACCTCCATATTGGTCATCTGCAATTTCAACCGGAAAAACAAGAGCATTTATGTTTGTTCTCAAATTTGAATAAAAAGTGTTTATATACAATTAGAAAGACCATTCAGGTCTTTTTTTTATCTGATTGTCCTAATAAAAAACCTCTGCGATCTTGGTTAAGTTTTAACGCCTTTGCGAACCTTAAAAGCAGTTTTTTTGTGAAAAATCTTTGCGTACTTAGCGTTAAAATCAAGCGCTATGATTGATAACGGATAGTCAATTTTTTTATTTTAATTTGTGAAGCAAATCATTACTTAGACTAATTTTTGATTAAATTTTTAAAATTCATTTTAGGCTTCAATTTATTTTACGATGAGAAATGAAAAGAAAAGAAATTATTCTTTTCATTCAGATTTAATTTTACTATTTTTGCCTAGTTGTTAGAATTTTTTAACCCTGAATATGCTCAGCGAATTAGAACAGAATTTTTCGACTCTTGAAAAAAAGATTTTGATTATAGCAAAAAAATATCAGGATCTTACAGAAAGAATGTCGGAACTTTCTCAAGAGCATGAACAGCTGAAAGAGAAATTTGAAGAGGAACAAAAAAGAAATAGGGTTTTGACAGAAGAGCAAAAAAATATAAAATTGTATTCCGCAATAGCAGGAAATCCGGAACATAATCGCCTGATGAAAAACCATATCAACAGGCTTGTGAAAGAAATAGATCTGTGTATTGCACAACTTCAAAACAGTGGATTGTGATGGACGTAAGGAGAATAACGATCAATATCGCCGGAAGAACCTATCCACTGAATGTACCTGCTGCTGAAGAAGAAACACTTCGGAAAGTAGGTAAGCAAATTGAAAATATGATTAAGGATTTTGAAGCCAATTTCGATGTGCGGGATAAGCAGGATGCTTTAGCAATGTGTGCTCTGAAATTAGGAGCTAATGCAGAAGTATCTCTACTCGCCAATGAAAAAAATATAAATGCTTCCAAAGAAAGAGTACAAAAACTCAATCAGCTTTTGGAAGATCTGGAAAATAAATAATTTTCCGGAAAAATACTGTCCTACAATAGTTCTAACACATTAAAGGTAAACTCAACGCTAAACAATTACCGGGCAAATGTTCACTCGATGGCGTGCCGATTTTTCGGATTACAGAAAGTGAAAATCAGTCCAAATCGTGTTGATTAGGAGTTTACTCTAAATCATTGAACTGTTGTAGGTTTTTTATTTGAAGTATGAAGTATGAAGAGTGAAGTATGAAGTATGATATTGATTAGTACACTACTGAATATCAATTATCATTTATGAATTATCAATTATCAATAATTAAAATTAATGAAGATTAAAACTATATATATATGACAACAGCTATTATTATCGGCGTTATTTGCTTGGTGGTTGGAGCGGTTTTAGGAATGCTTTTTTCTAAAAGTTCCCTGAACTCGAAAGCCAAATTTATTATGGAAGATGCAAAGAAAAACGCCGAAAACCTTATAGAAAAGGCCACTGTTCAGGCAGAATCCATTAAAAAAGAAAAACAGCTACAAGCAAAGGAAAAGTTTCTTGAACTAAAGTCTCAGCATGATGCTGACATCCAGTCCAGAGAAAAGAAAATGCAGGAAGCTGAAAAGCGAGTGAAAGATAAAGAACAGAAACTAAACGATGAGCTTAGCAAAACAGGAAAATTAGAAAAAGATCTTGACAAACAGATTGCTGATTATTCTAAAAAGCATGAGATTCTTGAAAAAAAGCAACAAGAACTTGATGTAGCAATAGCTCAAAAAGTAGAAACATTGGAAAAAATCTCCAATTACTCCGCTGAAGAAGCAAAAGCAGAATTGGTAGAATCTTTGAAAGCTGAAGCAAAAACAAAAGCGCAGGCTCATGTTCAGAGTATTATGGAGGAAGCTCAGATGAATGCTAAAAATGAAGCAAGAAAAATTGTAATTCAAACAATTCAAAGAATTGGTACTGAACAAGCAATCGAAAATTCTGTTTCAGTTTTCAATATCGAATCGGATGAAGTAAAAGGTAGGATCATCGGTAGGGAAGGTAGAAATATCAGAGCTTTGGAAGCAGCAACCGGTGTGGAAATTATTGTAGATGATACACCAGAAGCTATTCTTCTTTCATGTTTTGATCCGGTAAGAAGAGAAATTGCAAGACTTTCTTTACATAGATTGGTTACAGATGGAAGAATTCATCCTGCAAGAATAGAAGAAGTAGTGGAAAAAACCAGAAAACAAATCGAAGAAGAAATTATTGAAGTAGGAAAAAGAACGATTATCGATTTAGGAATTCATGGTTTACATCCTGAATTGGTAAAAATTGTTGGTAGAATGAAGTATCGTTCTTCTTACGGTCAAAATCTTCTTCAACACTCCAGAGAAGTGGCAAATATTGCTGCAACAATGGCCGCAGAATTAGGATTGAATGTGAAATTAGCAAAAAGAGCAGGTCTTCTTCACGATATTGGGAAAGTTCCAGAGCAGGAATCTGAACTTCCTCATGCACTTTTAGGAATGCAATGGGCAGAAAAATTTGGTGAAAATGCTGAAGTGGTAAATGCAATCGGAGCTCACCACGATGAAATCGAAATGACCTCTTTGCTTTCACCAATTATTCAGGTAGCGGATGGAATTTCGGGAGCGAGACCAGGAGCAAGAAGACAGGTTTTGGAATCGTATATCCAGAGATTGAAAGATTTGGAATCTGCGGCTTTAAGTTTTGATGGAGTTTCCAGTGCATATGCAATTCAGGCAGGACGTGAACTTCGCGTAATGGTGGAAAGTGCTAAAGTGAATGATGAACAATCTGCACAACTTTCTTATGATATTTCAGAAAAAATTCAAAATGAACTGACGTATCCGGGACAAGTGAGAGTAACGGTAATTCGTGAAACCAGAGCGGTGAATATTGCGAGATAATAACTCAATTAAGATATTTTATAAAAACCTTTCAATTTTCTGAAAGGTTTTCTATTTTTATCAAAACTAAAAAAATGCAAGAACTTTCTTCATCATCAAAACTAAAATATATTTTTTCGCTTCCGGTTGTTATTTCAGCGTTAGGTTATTTTGTGGATATCTATGATTTGTTGTTATTTGGAATTGTACGGATTCCGAGTTTGAAAACATTGGGCTTAAATCCTGATGTAGATGGAACTTTTATACTCAACTGTCAAATGGTGGGCTTGTTGATTGGCGGAATTTTCTGGGGAATTTTTGGTGATAAAAAAGGGAGGCTTTCGGTATTGTTTGGCTCTATTCTGGTATATTCGTTGGCTAATATTGCTTGTGGATTTTTGCCCTTTTTTCCAAAAGAAAATCTGGTATTTAGTTATGCTTTGTTACGATTTGTTGCAGGCATTGGATTAGCGGGAGAATTAGGAGCGGGAATCACATTGGTTTCGGAAAGTTTGCCAAAAAATCTGAGAGCGATAGGAACTTCCGTAGTAGCAGGTTTTGGATTGATGGGTGCTGTTGTTGCCCAATTAACAGTGGATTTAGCAGGAAGCTGGAGTATTTCTTATTTTGTGGGTGGTTTTTTGGGAATATTGCTTTTGTTTTTAAGAATTAGTGTTTCGGAATCGGGGATATATAAAAATATTGAAAATCATACTGTTTCCAAAGGTAATTTTCTTTCTTTTTTTACGAATAAAGATCGCTTTATAAGATATTTGAAATGTATTGCTATTGGATTGCCAACTTGGTATTGTATTGGAATTTTGGCGGTTTTAGCAAATCAGTTCGCACCGGAATTTGGCATCAAAGAAATCAATCCCGGAAAAGCAATTATGTGGGCGTATGTTGGAATTTCGGTTGGAGATTTATTGAGCGGATTTATTTCCCATGCTTTAAAATCTAGAAAAAAAGCAATTTTTTATATGTTGGCTTTCACCTTAGTTGGAGTCATCATTATGCTTTTCGGAAACACCAATACAGAGACCAAATATTACATTTTCTGCATTTGGCTGGGATTAGGAACCGGATATTGGGCAATGTTTGTTACATTGGCAGCAGAACAATTCGGAACCAATATCCGAAATACGGCAACAACGACTGTTCCCAATATGGTGAGAGGTTTAGTTCCGGTGATGATTCTGGCTTTTGATTTTTTTAAGAAAGATTTTTCGATAATAATGAGTGCCGTAATTGTAGGAATTGTGGTTTTCGGATTGGCATTTTATTCATGCCTTACTATTTCCGAAACCCACAATAAAGATTTGGAATTTTTAGAATAACTAAAAGTTTGTTTACAAAAAAGGTTTCATTTCGTCCTCAATCTGAGTTCGGAGTTCCATTAGGCGAATAGCATATTGTTCCTTTTGCTTGTCTTCTTCAGTTTCGGGAGTCCATTTTGGAACCGGGAGTTTTTTGCCGTTTTCATCTACAGCTACAAAAACGATAATGCAATGCGTTTTTTTATCAAATTCAGGCTGTTTCAGATTTCGTGAAAAAACATTGATGGCAATGTGCATGCTCGAAGTTCCGGTATAAATAACCTGAGCTTCCACTTTCACAATTTCGCCGATTTTTATAGGTTCATAAAAGCGAATTCCTCCTACATAAACCGTTACCGAATAATTTCCACTCCATGTAGTTGCACAAGCATAACCAGCCTGATCGATCCATTTCATCACGCTTCCACCGTGTACATTTCCGCCATAATTAACATCTGAAGGTTCTGAAATAAATTGGAAAGTGATAGGTTTATTTTGCATTCTTATTAAAATTTGATTTAAAGATATTTAATAATTTTTAAAATGCAGGATTAAATCCTACTTTTGGAGTATGAAAAAAGTATTTTATTTGAAAACCTGTGATACTTGCAGGAAGATTTTATCACAGTTCGATCTTTCCGATTGGGAACATAGAGAAATAAAAACCGAACCGCTTACTAAGGAAGAGATTGCAGAAATGTATGCGCTTACAAAATCTTATGAAGCACTTTTCAGCAAAAAATCTACTCAGATCAAAATTCGTGAAATAGATGTGAAATCTTTGGAAGAAAAAGATTTTAAGAAATTGTTATTAGAACATTATACTTTTTTGAAGCGCCCGGTTTTTATGACAGATAAGGAAATTTTTGTAGGAAGTGATAAGACCAATCTTACAAAACTGAATGATTTTTTTAATACGATTGGTTAAATTTAAATATTTATTGTTGAATTAGAACTTTTTTTAAAAGATATTAATGTTTGTTAAATGCCTTTCTATCAGTTAGATTGGTATTTTTTTTGATGTTTTTTTAAAGTGTAATTCACGGATTGTTTAACCTTAAAATTTAAAGTGATGTCAAACTTAGTTAGAAGAAATCCGCTTTTTTTAGACGATTTTTTCACGCCAGATTTATTTGATTGGACTGACGGAAACTTTACAAGATTAGAAAACACGTTGCCATGTGTAAATGTAAAAGAAAAAGATGCTGAATATGAAATTGACATAGCAGCTCCCGGAATGAAAAAAGAAGATTTCAAAATTGAAATGAATGGAAACTTACTTATCATTTCTTCTGAAAGTAAAACAGA
>NZ_JBXUGL010000006.1:0-104116 GCF_057180505.1 Chryseobacterium sp. HNCC26DJ241
GAACAACACCAAATATTTCTACCGGGCGGATGGTGTAAAAATTAAGAAAACATTTACGTTAAACAATGCAACGGGAAGTACCGTAATCGACACCGATTATTTGGACGGCTTCCAATACGGCACCGAAAGTACGGCAATTGTTCAGGCGCTCAGACAAACGGATGACACCACGCTCAGTGCCAGAACAGCAGGTGAAGAGGAGGCTTTCAGAGCGGTGGAAGAAGCCAATGCCGTACCGCAAACACAAGCCAGTCAGGTATTGCAGTTTTTCCCCACTGCGGAAGGATTTTATGATTTTAAGAAAAAGCAGTATATTTATCAGTACAAAGACCACCTTGGAAATGTGAGACAGAGTTATACTAAAAATACAGCCACCAATACTATAGACATTTTAGACCGAAACGACTATTATCCTTTCGGGATGAATTTCTACAGCTACTATGGTTCTGCGTATGATGCAAAGGGAACGGCTTTCAACTACAAGTATAACGGTAAAGAACTGCAAGAGACGGGAATGTATGATTACGGAGCAAGGATGTATATGGCGGATGTGGGACGGTGGTTTAATATAGATCCACTCGCTGAAATCTATCGTCGTCATAGTCCTTATAATTATGCTGTGAACAATCCAATAATGTTTACTGATCCTGATGGAATGCAAATTAATCCAGCTAATCAAAAAGAATGGGATGGATTGAAAGAATCTGTAACTTCTAAACGAGACGAATTACAAAAAGATGTTGATAAAATAAATCAAAAAGCTAAAGATAAAGGATGGGATGCCAAAACTCTGGCTTCAAAAATGGGAGACAAGCAGGACAGATTAAATAGCCTTAATCAATCTCTAAGCAATATGTCTACATTAGAATCAAGTGATCAGATGTATGGTTTGAATAAAATAGAAGGAAATGAAGGAGTTACGACATATGATATGAGCACAGATCAAATAAATATAGGTTACACTAATGATGCTAATTTTGTTCACGAAATGACACACGCTTCTCAATTTGAAACGGGAGATATTGGATTTAGTGAAAGCGGTGGTTCTGTAGCTCAAGATTTAGATGATGAAGCGGCAGCTTATAGAGCACAAGCCGCATTCGATCCATCTTCAATCGGAGGCACATCTATAAGTAATATAAACAATAATTGGTTAACTACTTTACGCAATTCTTCTGGTCAGCAAGTTTACGGAGTTGGTGGGACATCTAACTCTGGATTATTTGGAGTTACTATAAATTCAACTGTAGGTCAGCTCAGATTAGCATATCCGGCTGTAAAAGAATCTATGAAAAATTTAGATCAAACTATGAAATTGAGAGAGTTACAAGGAGTAAAATATAAAAGGTAAATTATGAAACAATTAATATTTAATTTAATGATTGGTGTTTTCTTATTTTCTTGTAATGCTCAAAATAATATTACATTAGGAGAAAAATATCAATCTATTGAAAAACCTTCAGAATATATTTTATACTTAAAAAAAGATTCCACATTCTCTTATAATATTGGGTTTAATGGGAGTTTAATTGCTAAATGTAAGGGAAAATGGGCTTATGATAAAGTTGAAGATTCTATTAAATTGTATTGTGAAAAAGAATCTGCATTAGAAAGTTTGACTAACACTTATATGTCTAATAGAATCAACACTTTTAAGATTATAGAAAAAGGCAAGAAATTAAAGAATAGAAAAATAATTTTAAAAGTAGAATAAATTCAGATAAATAAATAACCCTTGCAAAATTGTGAGGGTTTTATGCTATAAAGCGACAATATTTTTAATTTTTACGGTTTTAATGAAGTTGTCATGAAATTTGACCATATAAGGACTTACAGTAACAACGGTTTTGTACAGCCTCTTTTGTTTATTCTTTGAATAAAATTTAACATTATTTTTAAAAGTATGCTTTATATGATTTCAGGTAAAAATTGTAGAATAAAAGGTGATTTCACCCTTTTTTGTTAAAAAATCTTAATAAATAAAAAGCCGCAATTCTTTAAATAAAGGGATTGCGGCTATAAATTCTTTAACATACGATAAAAATATGTTAAAGTGTGTTAAAAACCTGCGTCCAGACATTCATATTAATAGCTAATAAAACGTCTTTATTTATTTTTGTTCTGCATTTGAAAAACAAGTTCTTAACACAGATAATCAAATATATGAAGAAAAGAGTTCTGTTCTATATAGTTGCTGCTATTACTACTTTATCATTACAATCATGTGTTACCAATTATGTGGTTTCAAAACCAGCAACCTACGAAAATGTTTACAAAACAAATGCCAAACTGGCATCTTTAGATCAGCAAAAATTAGATAAAGCAAAAAGACAATTACTTAGTAATTTTAATAGCAAAGACGCACAATTAGAAAGTCTTGAATCATCTTTGAAAAATGAAGATATTGCTAAAAATCTAAAACATTCCAAAACAATTGACGGACTTTTAAGCGAAGCAGAAACATATCTTGGAACTCCTTATAGATTCGGAGGAACTACAAGAAATGGTATCGATTGTTCTGCTTTTGTTTTGTCAGTATTCGGTGCTACATTAGGATTACAGTTACCAAGAGTTGCAGCAGCACAATCTCAGCAAGGAGAAAGAATCGAAAGATCTGACCTTCAAAGAGGCGATTTGATTTTCTTCTCTCATGGATCAAGAATTTCTCATGTCGGAATTGTATATGATGTAAATGAAAGCGGAGAGATAAAATTTATTCATGCAGCTACTTCAAAAGGAGTTATGATTTCTTCACTTAATGATTCTTATTGGGCTCCAAAATATCGATTTGCAAAAAGAATAATCAGCAATAAAAATGATGATACTAATTATGCTCATAATAATTAATATCAACGAGATAATAAATTAAAAAAATCTGTTAGAGATTCTAGCAGATTTTTTATTTATACCCATTTAACTTTGAATTTTCTTGAGCCACGAAGTGGCGAATTAACGAGGAGAATAGGATGCAATCCTATATTTTCAAAATATTATTATACTAAACTGTTCTTGTCGGTGTAGTTTAATTTGAAAAAGATAAACGTCATAATAGAAAACGCAAGTAATGAACTTCCACCATAACTAAAATATGGAAGCGGAATACCAACCGTAGGAAATAAGCCCATTACCATTCCTAAATTAATACAAAAATGAAGCAATAAGATGGAAGCAAAACAATACCCAAAAACACGATTAAATATTGATTTCTGTCTTTCAGAAAGGTAATAAATCCTGCCAATAAATATTGCGTAACAAAAGATCAGAATTGAACTTCCAAGAAATCCCCATTCTTCGCCAACAGTACAGAAAATATAATCCGTTTCTTGTTCCGGAACAAATTTTCCTTGGGTAACGGATCCTTGCTTATATCCTTTCCCTAAAAATCCACCGGAACCAATGGCTGTTTTAGAATATAATAGATTGTAGCCAATATTATCTCTGAATTCTTTTCTGCTCTCACCTTTATATAAAACTTCGATTCTTTGTCTTTGGTGTTTTGGAAGTTTTTCAAATATTTTAGGAGAAATAAAAGACAAAGTGCAAAGAGCCAAAATACTTACAATCACCATTGATAATGCATAAATATTTCTTCTAAGACTGTTAAATGTAAAAAATATAAATAAGAGTCCTACCAGTAAAATAAATCCAATTAAATACCATGGGCTTAATTCTAAAGGATCATTAAGATAATTTGAAAGAAGAAAAACGAATCCTAAAGTAAAGATAACTCCAAAAATCCAACCACTCAATCCTTCTCTGTACAAAGCAATGAAGAATGCACCAAACACCAGTAAAGATCCAATATCCGGAATAGCTAAAACTACAACTCCGGGAACTCCGATAATAGCGAGAGAAGTCCATAAAGATTTTTTGTATTTCAGGTTAAAATCCGGTCCGGAAACATAATTAGCAAGCATTAATGTTGTACCAATTTTAGCGAATTCCACCGGTTGCATTGTAAATCCTCCGAATTTATACCAGTTTCTCTGTCCCAGAATTTCAGTTCCGAAAGGAAAAAGACCAACTAAAAGCAATACACCGAAAATGTAAATAATTCCGGACATATTCTCGAAAAATTTACTTCTGGTAAAAAATATAATAAGACCTACAAAAATGGAAATGCCAAAAAAAATCATCTGTTTTTTTCCTAATCCGGCATCCACACTATGAATATTTACAATAGCGAATACACAAAGCAGGAAATACAAGCCAAGCCCAAGTCTATCTATACCTTCTGCCCATCTCATTTTTTTATATTTATAGGTTTATCTTTCTGATTTTCTTTTTGTTTCAATTCATCAAGAAGTTTAAGACTGTCTTGCTTTTTCTTCAATTTTGCAGAATCAATAGCAGGTTCTTTATACCATCCTTTCCGTTTCATTTCAGAAATATACTGCCTTTTATATTCGGGCATAAAACTGGATGAAATCATTTTTTTGTAAAGATTTTCACGTTTCAAGTCTCCCATAATATATTTCTCAGCAATTACAGTTGCAGCAGGACCTGCCCAAGTTGCCCCAAAACCGGCATGTTCCATTACGGCAGCCACTACAATTTTAGGCTTGTCCGCTGGAGCAATAAGTACAAAAATAGAATTATCTTTTCCTTGCGGAACTTGTGCTGTTCCTGTTTTTGCCAATTGTGTGAAATCGCTGGATTTTAAACCTCTTGCTGTTCCTGCAAGAACTACAGCTTCCATTCCTTTAAGGACAGGATCAAAATGTTTTGGATCTACTAATGTTTTATGTTTTACTTTGAATCTTGGATCTGGATTTGGCTTTCCATCAATGCTTTTTACAATATGAGGAGTGTAATACCAACCTTTGTTTGCAATTGCAGCAGTATAATTGGCAAGTTGTATCGGGGTTACCAATACATCACCTTGTCCCATTCCGTTAAAAACGGCACCTGTTGCAAGAGGATCCCAATTCCTAGGATCTTTAGTAGAACCATTTGCTTTATAGATGACCTCCATTCTGTTTTCATAAAATTCTCCTGACGGAATTCTACCTTTTGAACCTACAGCCAAATCATTATTCAGAAATTCTCCCACTCCAAAACTACTCATGATTTTTTTCCATTCATCAACTCCTTTTGAAGGATTTCCAGGATATTTATTCACGATCGCCAAATAAGCATAACTAAAATAACAGTTACTCGAAACCTGAATAGCCGGAACTAATGGATCTGCACCTCCATGTCCTTTGATTCGTAAACCTCTGTAATTGAAACCGCCACCACATGGAAAAATGGTTTTTTCATCCATTACTCCCATTTGCATTGCAGATAATGCCGTGAGTAATTTAAATGTAGAACCGGGAGGATAAGCTGCCTGAATGGAACGATCAAAAGTAGGTTTGTTTTCGTAGATTGTATCGTTTGCTAATTTGTAAAGATTTTTAGATTTTTCAGGACCGGTAAAAAGATTGGGGTCAATATCAGGACCGGTTGCCATTACCAGAATTTCACCATTATTGGGATCTAATGCTACAATAGCTCCATGCTTATTCACCATCATTTCTTCAGCAATTCTCTGAAGATCGTAATCAATAGTGAGAGTAATATCTTTTCCGGTTATTACTTCTTTATCAAGTTCACCATTTTTATAAGAACCTACATTGCGAAGTTTGATGTCTTTCTGGATATATTTCATTCCCTTCTCTCCACGCAGCGCCTTTTCATACGCTTTTTCTACTCCTGTTTTTCCGATGAGATCGCCGGGAAGATAATAAAGGGAATCTTTTTTTATTTCTCGGTCATTCACTTCGCTTGTGTAGCCCAACAAATTTCCGGAAGTAAAAACTTCATATTGTCTTTGAGGACGGGAAACGATTCCAAAAGCAGGGTATTTAAAAATGATTTCCTGAACTCTTGCAATATCATCACGACTTAAATTTTTCATAAAAGTCATGGGTGTAAGTTTGGAATAGTACTTTTCCTTTTTAATTAAAGCAAGTCTATTGATAAAATCTTTTTTACTGATCTTCATCAGATTGCAGAAACCGACAGTATCAAAATCCGGTTTCATAAGAGCCTGCGTAAATGAAATTTCGTATGAAGGCTGGTTTCCTACAAGAATTTTTCCATTACGGTCAAAAATTACACCTCTCTGCGGAATAATATATTCAATCTTGATAGAAGTATTGGCGGCATTCAACGCATAACGATCTGTAAATAATTGCAAATAAGCGAGCCTTGCTATAAAAATTAAAGCAATGACTGAAGTAAAAATGGTGATTTTAAGGTATTGTGGTTTCAAACTTTTTGCTTGATTTTAAATATCAGTGCGTAAAGCAATATAAAAATAAACGAAATACCACTGGTGGCCAAAATATTAACAAAAATTTCAAAAAAACGACTGAACTTAAAAAATTCAAGATACTGAACAACAGTCTGATGCAGAAAAATACTCGAAAAAATGAACAATAAAAACTGTGCCCATTGCAAAGACTGAAACGAAAAAAAATCTGTAGAAGTATCAGTAGAAGTTCTGAAAATCAATGTTCTGAAATAGGCAATCAAAGTAGTGGCAAATGCATTTATTCCCCAAGTATAGAGAAAAGAATCAACTCCCAAACCAAGTAAAAAACTCAATGCTAAAAATTGGTAACGATTCCTAAAAAAAGGATAAAACATTACAAATACCGGATATAAAACCGGAGTGAATTTTCCGAAAAGAGTAATTCTGTTCAGCACAAAAATCTGTAATGCAACCAGAAAAACAATGATCACAATGTCGGTAAGTAAAGTTCTGGTTATCATTTTTCTCTGTCAATTGTTGCCTGTAATGTATCTTCTATTTTCTGAACCTCAGCTTTTTTCAGGTTTTTCACCACATATACTTTACTGATTGTTCCCATTTTTTCGCTCAATTCTACTGCGATATCCCAAAATCCGGTTTTACTGTCTACTTCATATCCTGAAATAGTCCCAATCATCACACCTTGTGGAAAAATTGCTGATTTCCCGTCGGTTACTACCGTATCTCCCACTTTTAATGAGACATATTTTGGAATATCCGAAAGATGCATCACTCGGGAATTATCCCCTTTCCAAGTTAATGTCCCGAAATATCCGGAATTTTTCAAAGCGGCATTAATTCGGATTTTATTCATACTTAATACCGATTGTACAAGTGAGTATTTATCGGTAGTATTGATGACGATTCCGGCGATTCCTCTTGGTGCCATTACTCCCATTTTTGGAAAGACACCGTCTCTTTTTCCTCTGTTTATGGTGAAATAATTATCCTTTCTATTGATACTGTTGAAAACAATATCTCCATCTACAAAAGTATAAATCTGCCCACCTCCAATAGTATCATGAACTTTTCTGAACATAGGTTTTTTCAAAGCACCTTTTCCATAAAGAGCCATCATAAGTTCTTTATTTTGGGCTACAAGTTCTTCATTTACCTGTTTCAATTTGAGGTAGGAAGTTCCTTCATCAATTTTTCCGGAAACCCAAGAATTGAAAGCAGCTGTCTGTGCAGAAAACCATGATTGCTGCATAGAATTTCTACTGAAAATTAAAACCAATGCGATCATTTGCAGGAATAAAAAGAACATGAATAATCCGTTCTTTGAAAAGAGTCGCAACAAAAATCCCACAGTTTAAAAAATTCGTAAAAGGTTAATTAAAAATTACTTGATAAGGAAATTGAATTTATCCATGTTTTTAAGAGCAATTCCCGTTCCGCGAACTACCGCTCTCAACGGATCTTCTGCTACAAAAACAGGAAGTCCCGTTTTTTTGTGAAGTCTATCTGCCAATCCTCTCAACAATGCACCACCACCGGCTAAATAAATTCCGGTTTTGTAAATATCGGCGGCAAGTTCCGGAGGTGTAAGAGAAAGGGTCTCCATTACGGCATCTTCAATTCTGATGATGGATTTATCCAAAGCTCTTGCGATTTCTTTGTAATTTACCATGATTTCTTTTGGTTTTCCCGTAATCAAATCACGTCCCTGAACCGGAATATCTTCAATTTCTACGTCCAAATCTTCTACTGCAGAACCCACTTCGATTTTTACTCTTTCAGCAGTTCTTTCACCGATATAAAGATTATGATGAGTTCTTAAATAATATGCAATATCATTTGTGAAAACGTCTCCTGCAATTTTTACAGATTTGTCACAAACAATTCCGCCAAGTGCAACCACTGCAATTTCTGTAGTTCCGCCACCGATATCAATGATCATATTTCCTTCTGGTTTCTGAACATCAATTCCAACTCCTATTGCCGCAGCCATTGGTTCGTAAATCAGACGTACTTCTTTTGCATTTACTTTTTGGGCTGAATCTCTTACTGCTCTTTTTTCCACTTCAGTAATTCCGGATGGAATACAAATTACGATTTTAAGAGCCGGCTGAAATAATTTTCCTTTGATTCCGGGAATTTGTTTGATAAATTCTTTGATCATGTGCTCGGAAGCATGAAAATCTGCAATTACACCATCTTTCAAAGGACGAATGGTTTTGATATCTTCATGCGTTTTTCCCTGCATATGCTTTGCCTGTTCTCCAACTGCAATTGGCTTTCCTGTGGAGCGTTCTATCGCCACAATGGAAGGTTGATCTATTACAATTTTGTTATTGTGTATGATAAGCGTGTTGGCAGTTCCTAAGTCAATCGCAATGTCTTGCGTGAACATATCAAATAATCCCATTAGTTTTTCAAAAATTTTAAGTGTACAAAGATATAAATTTAGAGACATTCTAAGAATTAGAATTCTCAGAAATTTGGTTAAAATTTTATTAAATTTTCAAAATGAAAGAAATTAAAATTGCTCTCTATTTTTTAACTAAAATTTTTTAAAATTATTGTTGCAAGTTATAGGCTTTTGTGTGGATTTTTAAAATTTAATTTTTTGACTATCAATAAGTTTTTATTAAAAATCGTCATTGGGAGATATAAATCGTAAAAAATATTTTGAATACCTAAGGAAATTAGTAAATTGTACTTTGAATATCTAATAAAAAACATCATGAAAATAATCAGAATAGGAACCCGAAATTCGCCACTTGCACTTTGGCAGGCAAGAGAAGTAGCAAGATATCTTCAGAATCATAACTATAAAACCGAAATTACCCCGATCGTTTCTGATGAAGAAAATTCTAATATTCACAATTATAGTGATGAGGATAAAGAATTGTTTACCAAAGATTTAGATGTTGCTTTGCAAAATGGGAATGTAGATATTGCCGTACATTCTTTAAAAGATATTCCGATGCAGCTTTCTAAAAACATCACAATTTTGGCATATTTAAAAAGAGATTATTTGCACGATGTTCTTGTAAAAAAATCAGCAGATAAACCTTTGCACGAATTAAAAATTGCCACCAATGATAGACGTAGAAAAGCATTTTGGTTGAAAGAATTTCCTAACGCCGAATTTATTGAAATAGAAGGAAATGCAAATACCCGTTTACAAAAAGTAGAAAAAGGGGAAACGGATGCTACAATTATTTCTTTGGCAAGATTAAAAAGATTAAACCTAAATCTTGAGTATGAAAAAATTCCTTTTATGGTTCCGGCTCCTGCACAAGGAATTGTGGTGGTGCTTGGTAGAAAAGACAATGAAGATATAAACAAAATCCTTTATCCACTGAATGATAAAGAAACGCAATATTGTGCTGAAAATGAAAGAAGTTTTCAAGAAATTCTAAGTAACGAGAATGCGGTTTCAATTGGAGCTTTTGCTGAAATATTGGAAAATCAGATTCGTTTTAAAGGCATTATTTGCTCTGAAGATGGAAAAAACAGCATCGACACAGATGACATTTTTCCCTTGGATATGAACCGAAATATTGGAGAAGAAATGGCAAAAGAAATCCTGAAAAGAAAAGATTTCAGCATATTCCAATAAACAGAAAAATCATATTTTTTTAGCCGATGGAGTTTCTGTCGGTTTTTGTTTACTCAAGTGTATGATAATTTTTAAATATCTTTGGCAAACTTTTTATTGTAATAAAAAAGTCTCTTTTTCAAAAATTAATACGGCTTTAGGAAATGAATACTTTCAAACTTTTTCTTTTCTCCCTTTTTACACTACTGGTTACCACTTTTAATGCACAAATAAAAGATCCTGTAAAATTCAAATTTGACATCAATCCATCCAAAGACGGAGAATATGAAGCGGTTCTTTCTGCTACTATTGATGCAGGTTGGCATATTTATTCTCAGGATTTGCCTCCGGATTCCGGAATTCCTACAGCATTTAAAATTTCTTCCAAACAGCCAATTCAGCTTTTGGGAAAAGTGCAGGAAATGGGAAAAAAGCATGATGAATTTTCGGAAGCATTCGGAGTACAAATTGTGTATTATTCTGATAAAGTGCTTTTTAAACAAAAATTTAAAATCAAAGACACTTCCAAACCTACAAATATTGCGGCTGAAATTACCTATCAAACTTGTAATGACAGAACCTGTCTTGCTCCAAATACTTTAGAATTTGAAAAAATAATAAGTACAGCTTCCAAAACGGAGGATGCAAAAATTACAGATAATAAAGAAGAGATTCCCACAAAAGATTCTTCAATTTCAGTTGCAAATATTTCGGAAACAAATCCTAAAACAGCCGCTATTACTTCTCAACACGAAGAACAGAAAAAAGCACTGAAAATCAATTCGCTGGATTTTAAAAATCCTTTGACGAATTGTGGTGAAATTGGAAGAAAAACCAAAAATGACAATTGGATGGTTTTAGGTCTTGGATTTATTGGAGGGCTGATTGCTTTGCTTACACCTTGCGTTTTCCCGATGATTCCTTTAACCGTTTCTTTCTTCACAAAAGGAACTAAAAACAAAGCAAAAGGAAAACGAGATGCTCTCATTTATGGATTTTTTATTTTATTGATTTTCGTAGCACTGAGCGTTCCTTTTCATATTATTGATGGGATTTCAGGAAATATTTTCAACCAAATTTCGACCAATATTTGGCTGAATATATTCTTTTTTGCCATATTTCTATTTTTTGCGCTGAGCTTTTTCGGATATTATGAAATCACGCTTCCAAGTTCCATTGCCAACAAATCTTCAAAAGCGGAAGATGCAGGAGGAATTGTAGGGATATTTTTTATGGCACTTACTTTAGTTATTGTTTCGTTTTCTTGTACCGGTCCTATTTTGGGAAGTCTTTTAGGAGGTGTAGTTTCGGGAGCGAAAAATGTTCCCGTTTTGCTCACTTTTGCATTGGCTGGTTTTGGTTTGGCTTGGGCAATAGTTTTCGGATTATTGGCTTTGTTTCCGCAGGCTTTGCAAAGTTTACCAAAATCTGGCGGTTGGATGAATACCGTAAAAGTTGTTTTAGGATTTATCGAACTTGCTCTTGCTTTAAAATTTTTATCAAAAGCAGATTTGGTTTCCAAAACATTTTTGCTGAAGAGAGAATTGTTTATCGTTTTATGGATTTTGATTACCATTGGATTGGTGCTTTATCTTTTTGGGAAAATCAGATTTCCGCATGACGATCTGAAACCGAAAATTTCCTTAACCAGAAAAATATTGGGCTTTTTAGGAATTGGATTTATCGTTTATCTGATTCAAGGATTGATTCCTTCCGAAAAGCCAAAACTTCAATTATTGAGCGGAATTCTGCCACCTATTAATGTAAGTTATTTTCATAAAGAAGAAGACGGAATTTTAGGACTTAAACTTTATCACAATTATTTTGAAGCTATTGAAGAAGCCAAAAAACAAAATAAGCCGGTTTTGATTGATTTCACAGGTTATGGTTGCGAAAATTGCCGAAAAATGGAAGAGTTTGTCTGGAGCCAATCGGATATTTTACCATTGATGAAAGATGATCTGGTGATTGCTTCTGTATATGTAGATGATAAGGAAGAACTTCCTGAAAATGAACAAACAAAAATAGATTTAGGAAACGGACAAATAAAAAAAATAAAGACAGTTGGAGATCGTTGGTCCATGTTTCAACAAGTGAATTTTAATAATAATTCGCAACCGCATTATGTTTTGGTAACTCCTGACCAAAAAGTAATCAATACTCCGGTTTCCGGATATATGCCGAAAGAAGATTTTAAAAAATTTCTGAAATGTGGAATAGACTATTTTAATTCAAAAAAATAAGAAGATAAATGTGAATTTAAAGCACTTCGACTACGCTCAGTGTGACATCTCTAATACTTGAAATGCTTTTGTAGCGTTGTCAGTCTGAGCGTAGTCGAAGACTTAGATGTAAAGTATAAACAATTTCTCCTATTTACTTTTTGAGTTTCTTTCCAGAAAAGCTGCCATTTCAGGAATATCCCCTTTTGGAAATTCGTGACCGGCATCTCTTTCCTGAACCACTAATTCAGTATTTTTGATTCCTTTATAGATATTTTTGTCACCTTTTATTTCGAGGGATTTTTCATTTGTTTTCAGATTTTCCTTTACAATAGGAATGGATTCTTTTTGACTGTCATACGAAACAAGAGGGTCACTTTTTCCCATGCTCATCCAAACAGAAATAGGTTTTGATCCTCTTATCATTTCTCCTCCTTGTGCTGCAACAGAGATTATTCCTGCCAAAATATTTTCTCTTTCTTTCCAAAGAACGTTTACAAATCGTGCTCCGTTAGAATGTCCGACAGCAAAAATTCTATCGTCGTCAATCTTGTATTTCTGATGAAGGTCTTTCAAAACAACATCAAAAAATTTTATATCTCTTCCTTCTAAATCATTCGGAAAAATTTGCCAACCGTTCATTTTTCCGTTTGGATCTATGCTGGGAACTTTTCTTCCGGGAATTCCTTCCATAAAAACAACAATGCTGTTTTTACAATAATTCTGAAAATCTATCCTTCTGCTCGCAAATCGTGCAGTTCCTCCATGTCCGTGAAATACAAAAATTAAAGATGGTTTTTCTGTTTTTTCGGAAGGTTCATAAATGATTGCTTTTCGGGATATTCCGTCTACACTGTAATTCTGAAAAATTTGACCTTTCAAGAAAGCGATAAAAACTAAAAAAATGAGAAAAATAAAACGCTGCATAGATTTGTTTTTCTTATGATACAATTTCAGATAAAAAGTTAAAAAACTTTGTCAAACCTATAATTTTGACAAAGTTTTGTAAATGGTAAAAATGAAAAAATTGTCTTTATGCTTCTTCCAATATGGAGTGTTTTTTCACCAATTCTTGCTGAACATTCGGGGGAACCAATTGATAATCTGAAAATTTCATGGTGAATTTTGCCTTTCCTCCTGTTATGGAACGGAGACTGGAACCATAATCATGCAATTCCGCTAAAGGAACTTCAGCTATAATTTTTTGATAATGTCCTTCTGTATCCATACCGGAAATCATGGCTCGTCTTGTCTGCAAATCTCCCATTACATCACCTGTATCTTCATCGGGACAAAGAATTTCCAAATGGTAAATTGGTTCTAAAAGTTGAGGTTTTGCATTCTGAAAAGCCTCTTTGAAAGCTCCGGAAGCAGCAAGCTGAAACGAAATATCATTGGAATCCACACTATGCATTTTTCCGTCATAAACAGAAACTCTGATATTTTGGCAACGAGAACCCGTTAAAGGACCTTCACTCATTTGCTGCATAATTCCTTTTCTAATAGCACCAATATATCTGGAATCAATCGCGCCACCAACAATGCACCAGTAAAAAGCCAGTTTTCCGCCCCAAGGTAAATCTTCAATTTCTTTTTGACGAATATTAAAACCTTCCGGTTCCGGCATTCCATCATAAAAATTTTCAACAACCATATGTATTTCTCCGAATTGCCCGGCTCCACCCGATTGTTTTTTATGTCGATAATCGGCATTGGCTTTTCCTGTAATAGTTTCTCTGTACGAAATTTTAGGATCGGCAAAATTCATTTTTATTCCGAATTCTTTTTCTATACGTTGTTTTACCAAATCCAGATGAAGCTGACCTTGCCCATGAAGAATGGTTTGTTTCAATTCTGAAGATTGTTCCACTTTCAGAGTAGGATCTTCTTCTTCAATTTTATGAAGTGCGGCAATTAGCTTTTCCATTTCGGTGGTGGAATTGGCGGAAATTGCTTTCCTGATTCTGCTTTCAGGGAAAATCATTGGACGAACTTTTCTATTTACTCCTTTAGAATTTAATGTGTTATTGGTGTGAGTATTTTTTAATTTAACCGTAACTCCCAAATCCCCCGCTTCTAATTGATTTACAGAAATTCTGTCTTTTCCTTCAGCTACAAAAATTTGCGAAATTCTTTCGGCTTCTCCATTGTTTGCATTAATCAATTCATCTCCAGGTTTTAAAGTTCCTGTTAGTATTTTGAAATACGAAATCATTCCTACCTGCGGTTCGGAAGCTGTTTTATAAATGAAAATTGTGGTTTTTTCATTAGAATCATAAGCGACTTCTTCTCCACTTTCCATTATACGTTTTGGACGATCAACAGGTGACGGAGCAATATCATCAATAAATCCCATGATTCTTCCGCTTCCCATATCTTTCAAACCGGAAGCTACAAAAACCGGAAAAAATTGCTGATGTGCCAAAGCAATCGTAATTCCTTTTGCTAATTCTTCTTCGGAAAGAGAACCTTCTTCAAAATATTTTTCCATCAATCCTTCTTCGTTTTCGGCTGCAATTTCTACCAAAGCATTATGCATTTCTTTGGCTCTTGGTAATTCACTTTCAGGGATTGATTTTTTCTCTGGTTTTCCTCCGTCTTTTGGAAATTCGTACATCACCATTCGCAATGCATCAATAATCTGATTAAAATTTTCACCGGAATTCAAAGGATATTGAATGGGTACTAATTTATTTCCGAATCTTGATTTGGCTTGTTCTAATGTTTTTTCATAATCCGCTTTTGGATGATCCATTTGATTGATGACAAAAATAGCCGGAGTTTCATATTTTTCAATATATTCCCAAACCAATTCTGTCCCAACTTCCACTCCATTTGCAGCATTCAGAACAACTAAAGCTGTATCTGAAACTTTGAGAGGAGCTATTACTTCTCCTACAAAATCGTCAAAACCGGGAGTATCCAAAATATTGATTTTATTATTTTTCCAGTTCACGAACATTTGATGTGAGAAAATCGTGTTTTCGCGTTCGTGTTCAATATCGGTATCGTCGGAAACAGTGTTATGACCTTCTATAGTTCCCCGACGCTTGATCGCTCCTCCTTCATAAAGCATTGCCTCTATAAGTGTAGTTTTGCCACTTCCTGAATGTCCGAGCAAAACTACATTTCGTAAATCTTTAGTTTTAGCACTCATAATATGATGATTTTAAATAAATTATATCTTCGGAATGCTAAAAAGAAAATGCAGAGCATTTGGTTTTTAGGAACTTAAAGTTAGTGAATTTTTAAATGCAATACTTCATTATTGTATAGATTTTTCTTTAAAGTTGTTCAACCAAAGTGAAACTTTTTTCCCTATTTTTAACAAAATTTTCTAAGAATGGTTTTAAGCAGAATTTGGTCGGCATTCATTATTGTGGCTATTTTAGTAGCAAGTATCAAATATCTTACTTCGGATAATTACAAAAGTATTTACAATGATATGGTAGTCGGGAAAAGTGGAGACACTATTAAGATAGCTTCTCAAAAAATGATTACCCTTTCTTCTGAAATACAAAACGGGCTTTCTAAAGAATCAGACTTTAAAAAGAATAGAATTTCTTATAAAACAGACTCATTAAAACAAAATGTGAATGTTTACAGAATTCAGGAAACCGACGGAGTTATTGGAACCAGTAAAACAGCAGTAGAAATTTGCATAGGATTAATAGGAATCATGACTCTTTTCATGGGATTTATGAGCATTGCTGAAAAAGCAGGCGGAATTAATTTGCTTTCCAGATTTATTCAGCCGTTTTTCTCAAAATTATTTCCTGAAATTCCTAAAAATCATCCCGCTTTTGGTCATATGTTAATGAATTTTTCTGCTAATCTTTTAGGTTTGGATAATGCGGCAACCCCATTTGGTTTGAAAGCAATGGAAAGCCTACAAACCTTAAATCCTGACAAAGAAAAAGCAAGCAATTCACAAATTATGTTTTTGTGTCTTCATGCAGGAGGAATGACGCTGATTCCGGTTTCTATTATTGCGATTCGTGCATCCATGAATTCCAAAACACCGACTGATATTTTTCTTCCTTGTATGATCGCTACTTTTGCTGCAACAATGGCTGCAATGATTATTGTTTCCATTTATCAGAAAATTAATTTGCTTCAGCCGGCCGTTATTGCATATGTTGGCGGAATTTCTGCAATTATCGGACTTTTGGTTTGGTATCTTGTAGGTTTAAGCAAAGACGAGTTGGACACTTTTAGCAAAGTATTAAGTAACGGACTGATTCTTTTCATCTTTTTTGCTATTATTCTCGGCGGAATTTATAAAAAAATAAATGTATTCGATGCCTTTATTGATGGTGCAAAAGAAGGGTTTTATACCTGTGTGAAAATTATTCCTTATTTAGTCGGAATGTTGATTGCAATTTCACTTTTAAGAACTTCCGGAGTTTTTGACGTATTAATTGACGGGATGAAATGGGTGGCTGCTGTTGCTAATCTTGATACCCGATTTGTGGATGGCCTTCCAACTGCATTGATAAAACCTCTTTCCGGTTCCGGAGCAAGAGGAATGATGGTTGATACCATGAAAACTTTTGAAGCAGACAGTTTTCAAGGAAAACTTTCTGCAATTTTGCAAGGAAGTTCTGATACTACCTTTTATGTGATTGCTGTTTATTTTGGAGCTGTTGCTGTAAAAAACACACGATATACAGTTGTAGCAATGCTTTTGGCAGATTTGGTGGGAATTATTACTTCTATTGCTTTAGCATATTTGTTTTTTGCGTAAAATATGGAAAGAGAAAACAAGAATATTTTTGAGGAAGGAACAGAAATCGTTGGTTGGTTACAGAGTTTTCTTTCGCCTTTTCTCTTGAGTATTGTAATTGCTGCAATTATTTATTTTCTAAATCCATCCTCATTTACTTTTATTTTAGCAATATTGGTTACTTTGTCCGGAATTTTTATTGGTGTGAAGTTTGCGACTAAGAAATACAAAAGCAAGGAAGGAACAATCCATTTTATTTCCAGAGTGGATGAAAGCTCGGAACTTGATGAGAAACTTCAAAACAAAAACTCCAAAAATTATGATACAAGATAAAGACTTCACATTACGATTGATTCGCCAACTGACACAGGCATTAGAAAAACTGATTTTGGGAAAACCGGAAGAAAGCCTGATGCAGAAAGAATTGGATTATGATTCTTTAATGAAAGATATTTTTAAAATTGATTTCAATGATTTAGCTTCTAAAACAAAGGAAGAAATTATAGAAATGGTGAATTTGCGTGAAGAAAAAGACCATAAAGATTACTACGAAATGCTTGGAAATCTTTTTTATCTGAAAGGAAAAGAATCTGCAAATTCTGATTTTTTGGAAAAATCCAAAACCTTTTACGAACTTTATCTTCAAAAAAGCGGAATCTTCGCACTTCCGATTATCAATAGAATTAATGAAATTAAAAACGAACTGTAACAAAACGCCTTATCGAACGTCTTATTATTAAAATTTTTCAATGAAGAAATTTGGGATTCTTTTTTTCGGGTTATATTTTCTAATGGCTTCTGCACAGAAGAAATGGACGCTTCAGGAATGCGTAGATTATGCAGTAAAAAATAACCTTCAGGTTTTACAAAGTTCTTATAATAAAGATATTCAGGACAAAAACTTAACAATTTCAAAAAAACAAAAATTACCCGGAGTTTCAGGAAGTATCAGCAATAGCGCAAGTTTTGGGCAAACTCAGGGATTTCAAGGAGGTATCGGTAGAAATGATAATTTTAATAATAGTTTAAATATAAGTGCAGATATTCTTGTTTATAATAATGGAAGATTAGAGAAAAATGTTCGCAAAACTGAATTTGATTTAGAAGCAGCCAACTATGATATAGAAACCATTAAAAATAATATCTCGCTCCAAATTGCTCAGCAATATCTTTCAGTTCTTCTGAATAAAGAAATTGTGAAAATAAATGAAAGTGCTTTAGCAAATGCTCAAAAACAATATAATAGAGCAAAAATCACTACAGATGTCGGAACAACCCCACAAACTACTTTGGCAGAAGCTCAAGCTGCACTTGCAAGAGAAAAACAAAATTTGAAATCGGCACAAGTAAATGTAAACCGGGCATTGTTTAGCCTTGCACAACTTTTACAGCTTCCGAATTATAAAGAATTTGATATAGAAAATATTCCAAATATTAATACTGTTAATGCTCCATTACTTTCCGCAGAAAACGTTTTGGAAACTGCATACACTTTGCAGCCACAAATAAAAGCAGCAGAAAGCAGAATAAAATCTGCAGAAGCACAAACAGAGGTTACAAAAACTGCATTTTGGCCTACCATTACAGCTACTGCCGGAATTGGAACATTTTATTTTAATGCCCTAAACAGCGGTTACGATTACGGTTTTACAAAACAGTATAAAGACAATTTCGGACAACAACTGGGATTATCTGCAAATATTCCGATTTTTAATAAAGGGATTACAAAACTTCAGGTGGAGCAATCCAAAATTAATGAAGATATTGCTAAAATGACACTTCTACAACAAAAGCAGGAAGTGAAGCAGAATGTTCAGGGAGCTCAGTTTGATGCAGAAAACAATTTCGAAATTTATACTGCGGCTTTAGAAGCTGAAAAAAGCTCGAAACTGGCATTGGATTTTGCAGAAAAAAGTTTTGAAGCAGGAAGAACTTCCATCTACGATCTGAATATTGCCCGAAATAACTATGCAAACGCTCAGGGAAGTACAGCTCAAGCAAAATACAATTATTTGTTTAGTATGAAGCTTTTAGAATTCTATTCCGGAATTCCATTATCTTTGTAGCATGTCTGTTAATGTTTTACAGAAATATTTACCAGAGAATACAACACCTTTTCTCAGGAAATGGTTTGCAGATTTTTATATTCATATCAGAGTGACAAAAGGAAGAAATTCCAAACTGGGAGATTATAGAAGAATGCCCGATAAAACACACCAAATTACAGTAAATTCTACACTTCAGCCTCAACTTTTCTTTTTTGTGCTTACGCATGAGTTGGCCCATCTTATTGCTTTTGAAAAATTCGGTTACAGAATTTCTCCTCACGGAATGGAATGGAAAAATACTTTTCGGGAGATGCTTTTGGAAAGTATTTCGGTTTATGAAGAAGATTTGAAACCCATCATTTTAAAATTTTCAAAATCGCCGAAAGCTAATTTTATGGCAAGTCCGGATTTAGTGAGATACTTTCATATTGAGAATGAAAATGATAACACTCTTTTTTTGGAGAATCTGGATGAAGGACACCAATTCGGCTATCGGAGAGAGAAATATATTATTACCGAAAAAACTAAAAATAATTATATTTGTAAGAATCTTAATAATGGAAAAAAATATGTTTTTAAACCATTAGCAAGAGTAACAAAAATTAGTGTATGAACAGCAACAATTATTGTGTAATAATGGCTGGAGGAATCGGAAGCCGATTTTGGCCATTAAGTACACAGAAATTTCCTAAACAGTTTCAAGATATTTTAGGTACCGGAAGAACGATGATTCAGCAGACGTATGACCGGATTTCTCAAGTTATTCCCCATGAAAATATTTATGTGATTACCAATCAGGAATATGTAGAGGTAACAAAATCCCAACTTCCGGAAATTCCCGAAGAAAATATTGTAGGAGAACCCATGATGAAAAATACTGCTGCCTGCAATATCTATATGGTGAATAAAATTGCCCAAAAAAACAAAGATGCAAATCTTATTGTTTTACCGGCAGATCATCTTATTCTGAAAGAAGAAGCATTTCTTGAGAAGCTAAATTTAGCTTTGGATTTTGCTTCCAAAAACGATTATCTTATTACTTTAGGAATTCAGCCGACTCGTCCTGATACTGGTTATGGATATATTCAATTTATTGAAAAAAAGGATGAGAATATTTTCAAGGTGAAGACCTTTACCGAAAAACCAGATCTTGAAATCGCTAAAAGTTTTTTAGAAAGTGGAGATTTCTTGTGGAATGCAGGTATTTTTATTTGGAATGTAAAATCTATTTCGGAAGCATTCGAAAAATATCTTCCGGAAATGAGCAAACAGTTTGTAAGCTGCGAATATAACACCAACAAAGAAACGGAGTGTATAGAAACAATATATCCAAAAGTGAATAAAATCTCTATTGATAACGGCATTCTGGAAAAAGCTCAGAATGTATATGTAATTCCGGGAGATTTTGGGTGGAGCGATTTGGGAACTTGGACATCAGTCTATGAAAATGCGGAAAAAGATGATAATAGCAATTCTGTACAAAGCAGACATGTATTGGCTTACAATTCCAACGGAAATGTGATCCGTGTAAAAAAGAACAAAGCATTAATTATTGACGGTCTCAAAAATTATATCGTAGTAGATACCGAAAAAGCACTTTTAATCTGCCCAAGAGATAATGATCAACTGATAAAAGAGTATGTAAACGATCTTAAAAGTTTAAAAAGAGGAGAAAAATACATGTAATTTTTTTCAAATTTTGAATCTTTTTTTAAGAATTGTATAAAGAACGGAGTCCTTTTTTAGAGTAATTTTACAAAAATTAAATAGATGGATACTCCAGATCGTATGCTTACACTTAGCCAGATAATGGATAAATTGGCATCAGAAAGAGGAATACACAGAGAATTTCGGATGAATGAAAATGGAGAAATGCTGCTTCAGGATTTGGATAAAGTGTACCTGCCTTCCGATTTGCAAATTATAAAAGTGTACCGTTTTGAAGGAGATAGCAATCCGGATGATAATGCTGTATTATATGTAGCAATGGATGCTTTAGGAAATAAAGGAATTATTATTGATTCTTATGGAGCAGAAAGCAATTATTCAGGTGAAAAATTTGACAAATTTATCCGAGAAATTCCGGTAGAAGAGTCTGAAGAATATAATTGGGATTGAGATAAAAAACTTAAAAATAAACTATTAGTGGAGAAGAGGCAAGAAACTAGTTTTCGGTCTCTTCTTTTTTCTTGAATATCCTTTGAAAAATTTTCTTTTTTTCCTTTTTTTCAGACGGTTGTGTGATTTTTTTTGTTTCCTGCTTTATACCATTTTTGAGATCCCGTATTTCGCTTTTAGCATCCTGAACAGCATTTTTCACGTCTTTGGAAATAGCTTTTGCCTCTTTTATGGTGTTTTTTACTTTCTTTTCAGTCTTTTCAACGTTTTTTCCGATTAAGGTTTTTTTCAGTCCTTCCTCAATTCCTTTCCAGAAAAGATTAAAAAAAGATCGGGTAGGATTTCTTGGCACGTTGTCTACTGTTACACTTTCAGGGAAGTTTCCGGAATTGGTTTTTACAAAAATATTGGCTACTGCAGAAAGAATCTTGTTTTGTTTTCCGTCTTCTTTTAATATGGATACCTTCAGATCTTTATGCTTTAGATTAAAAGTTCCGTTTAAACCATTTTTATTTCCTTTAAAATTAAAATTTAAATTCTGGAAATTCCCTGTTGTACGAATTTTCAGGTAAGGTTCTACAAACGGATTGATTCTTGAAGCTGGAAGCGAAGAAATACTTCCGGAAATAGAAAACGCATCCGACATATTTGCCGTATTGAAATTCCATTTTACATTCATTGGGGAAACATCAAAAAATTTACAGTTTATTGATATCGGAACTTCAGTAGGTTTTCCTTTCATCTTTCCTGAATTCAGGTTTTTAGCATTCAGATTAAAATTAGAAAAAATGAGCTTTCCGGGGCCATCACTTTTTTTGGTATCTTCTTCATACTCCAGTACAGAATTTTTTAAATCCAGATTCTGAATGAACATTGGAAATTTAATTTTCCTCAATAATTCGGAATAAAGAGGTTTTATGGTAGGATCATCTTTTGGAAGTTTGCTTCGGAAGATATTGGCATTTGCGTTTTGAATGGTGACATTGGTTGCTTCCAGATATTTATTTTTGGAGAAAAGATCCCATTTTCCGGACATGGAAATTTGTGCGGCTTTTAGAGTATACAGATCTTTTTCCGTCGGAATCATTTTGATGAATTGTGCTCTGGAAACAGTTGGAAGCATACTAAACGTATTGATCTGAATTCCATTTTTATTAAGTTTAAGAAGACCAACAGACAGATCATAAAATTTCGTTTTGTACTTAAAATTCCGTGTCGTTGCAGAATAATTACCGAGATTGAAATCCAAACCATTTTTATCATTCTTTGGAGAGATTTCAATGGCGTTCAGATTCACATTCAAATCATTGAAAACGAGCGGTTGCTTTCCTTTATCAAAAACGATATTGGAATTTTTCACTATAACATTTTTTACTTTTACAGGAAACTGAATTCCTGAAAAATCGGATTTGTTTTTTTGTGGAGTTGAAGCCGGCTTTATAGTTCCGTTGAGTGCATTTGCAAAAATAGTTTCGATGTTGATATTCAGTTTATTGTCTTTGAAATTCCAATTGTCGATTTTGAAACTTAATTGTTCACCTGTCAGTTTTACATAGCTTTTTTGAGGATTATTGGAGATAGGATCAATGCTTATATTTTTTAATTCGCCATTTTTCGGATTTAAAGCAACAGCTTCTATTTTGAATTTTTGCTCCTGTGTGGAATAAAGAATTTCATTCCCCGAAATCAAAAAATCTGCATAAGCAAAAGGAATTTTTTCCTTTGAAGTTTCTTTGTCAAAGACGAATTTGTTAATGCTTACCTTAATGTTTTGCCCCTGAAATATGGTTTTTTCATCAATGCTTTTCATTTGGATGGTTGCATTGTTGAGAAGAATATCACCAAGATCAATCTCAAAATTATTTTCTTTTTTCTCCTTTTTTTGAGGCTTGGCATTAGTGGAATACATCAATAAGTTTGGATTCTGGAAAGTCATATTCGTAAGAGAAACTTTACGTTTTTCCAGATTGATATCCGTAAAATTCATTTCGTCGGCACCAAAACGGAACATGCTTTTTTTGTCAGGATAAAATTTTGCAAACTGAGCAGGTGAAAGCAACGGTTCAATCTGAAAATTTCTAACATCTATTTTTCCATTGACAGTAGTAATTTTTTGAGCTAAAATGGCATAAGCATTCTCCGGACGGAAATAAAAATGATCGCCGTTTATAATATATTTATCAAAAATAACAGGCAATTCATTATCAATAGATTCTTCCGGAATTTGCAGATTTTCAATTACCAAATTAAAATGATTTACGGAAAAATACTTTTGAAGGTTAGGCTTTAGAATGGTAATTTTTCCGTTGCGGATATCGATGTTTTCAACATTTACCGGATTTTGTTTTTTTCCGTTTTTTTTCTCTTTCGGAAAGGGGAGGGTAATGTTGAGATCTGGACTTGCCAAATACAAATGGTCTGAAGAAATCTGTTTACGAAACAGAGCATCAAAAATTCCAAAACGGGTAATTTTCAGGGAGTCAATAGAACCTTGTAATCCAATGACTTTGTGGTTTTTAGGGTTTTTATTGTTTACAGAAATTCCGATTGCAAGAATGTTTCCGGTTTCTACATCTACATTTAGAGATTTGTAATGGATAATATAATCGGTATTCTTTTTTAGATATTCGGGAAGTTTGTTTTTTATCCAAAAATTGAGTCCAAAGTTTGCGAGAAGTAGGACTGCAAGAAAAATTCCTGCAAAAATTATAAATCTTTTAAACCATTTGTTTTTTATCATCCGTGAAGAATTTCTCAAAAAACCGAAAAGAGAATTAGCTGATTTCCATTTCTATTACATATCCTTCATGTCCTCTTACATTTATAAATTTTCCACCTTCAAAATGAAGATATTGACCTTTAATCCCTTTCAAAACGCCTTCAAATTCAGGGTTTTTGTCGAGCGTAAATACATTTATTTTTTCGGGTGCAGTATAGGGAAAATCCAAACTAAAAATTTCTCCTTCCTCGTGATAGAACTGTGAAAAATCTGTAGGAAAATGTTCCTTGATTTTATTTCGGAAATCGATGAGATCCAATTCGCTTTCAAAATCATCCTGAAGCATTTTTTTATAATTGGTTTTGTCGGGAAGATGTTCTTTTAGAGCAACTTCTATCATTCCGGCTTCATATCGGTTTTCAGTTTTTGCAATAGGTAAAGCGAAAGTGGCACCCTGATCAATCCAACGTGTCGGTATCTGCGACACTCTTGTTACTCCTACTTTTACATCACCGGTATAAGCAAGATAGACAACGTGAGGCTGCAACTGAATTTCTTTTTCAACCTCCAAATTTCTTTCTTCAATTCCCAAATGTGCTGTGGAAAGTTCCGGACGAATAATGGTATCACTTGCATAAGGACTTTCAAAAAAACATTTTTTACAAAATCCCATTCTGTATATTTTCTCGTCACTGCCACAATTTACACATTGATAACCAGTGTGTTTTATGGATATTTTTTTTTCAAGAAGCTGATTTATATTAAGCAGATCTCCCGAAAGATTAAAATAATATTGAATAGGTTCCGCCAAAACGGTAGACATTTTTAAGATTTGTCCTTTGAAAAGCATTTTTTAAAATTTTATCTAAAGATAAAGATATATTGAATTTTCACCAACATATTTTTAAATAGCTTTTTTGTAGTAACGAATATCTTATTCGCAGCGAGTCATTTCAAACTTGCAACTATCAGCATATACAAATATTATACATGCTTATAGTAAGCAACTTACATTATCAAAACTCTCTTGCCATGAATTCCTCTTTTGCAGAGTTTTTTATTTCAAATCCTGTTTGTGGAAGAAAATTTTTTCAAATTTAAAATGATTTTATTTGAATCTCAAATTCAGGGAAATAATATCGGACTTCATTCCTACTGACTTTGTGTAATGTCCATATCTGATTTCTAACATATTCAGCCTTTCTACACCAAATAGACCGTTCTTCGGATTAATTCTGATTCCTGCTCCATAAAAATGACTGTCAAATTTAGAAAGATCATAATTACTCGTATAGAAATCTTCAAAAGCCGTATGTTGCTGATAAGGTGCAAAATATTTAACCGCAGTTTGCGAATAATAACGATAGAAAGGACTTACCGAAACAAAAGGAGAAACTTTCACAGGCGTTTCCAGACTGAAAGTATTGGATTTTAATCCCCAATCATCGGTATAATAACGATAATAAGCTCTTAAAATGACTTTATCTCCAAGAAAATAATTTGCTCGTACTCCCAAAGGAATTTTAAATCGTTTATCCGGCAATGCTTCCTGATGAACAGAATTATCAGTAAAATATACACGATGGAAGGGCAAACTTAAATATCCCGTCTGCTGAATACCATCCGCCAAAAATTCAACTTGAAAGTTCTGATTAATAATCTGAGAGTACGACAAGGATAGTGCAAAAGTATTTCTTCCGCTTGTTCCATAATTTTCGTGTTCGCCACCTGTACTTCCGTTGGTTCTCAGTTCAATCGGAGCAATCAGTTTTACCTGATCGATATATGCCTGAAATTTAGCAGTAAATTCTCCCATTTTGTTCGCAGTTTTCTGTGAAAACCCGATGTTTGCACCATAAGAGGTGTAATCGAACTCGAAAGAGGTAGAAACACCTGCCATCAAAGTTGTTCCTTTCTCAGTATTTTCACGACTCCAGCTGAAAGCGGGATAAATTCTGTTATCTGCGTGTGATGCTGATGAATTTGCCTTAAGATCAATCATATCCGAAGATGCGGAAGTATAATGATCGATCCCTACACTGAAGTTGAATTTATTTTTACGGTCTTTTTTATCGTATTTCACCATCGTCACATCGATAGTATTGGAAATATCTGTTAATTTTTCCGAGCCGACTCCGCCTGTAACGGCAGAATTGTTTCCGTCCTGTTTGTAGTAACTAGAAACTAAATTAGCTTCATCAAAAGTCAGCTTTTTTGGTTGTTCGTTATTGGTGTTTTCCTGTGCTTTTGTGTTAAAAATTCCGAAAAGAGCAATAACACTTATGATTATTTTTTTCATTTTAGATCAAATTAAATTTTATAATTCCTCTTTTCTTAATTACATCCGCAACCACCTCCAACTTTTCCGGCATTGGCTCCTGAAGATCCTTCTCTGTAAGATTGAAAGCTAAGTTCTGTTTTTTCAATCGTTCTGTTTCCAAGAACCATTTCGGCATCGTTGAGTTTATTTTTTTCGTATTCTTTTACGGTGGTGCAGGAATTCAGCAAAGGAATCGTACATAATGAGACAATAGCAACTGCTCTGTAAGGTAAGCGGCTGAATCTTCGCAGCCCGGCTTGAACGGAGCTCTTTTTGTGAGGAACGAGCAAAAAAGCGGGAGTGGAAGACGGTGAAAGCTGCCCAAATAAATTTTGAACGACATTTCTGGTATTTTTAATTGTATTTTTCATTTTAAGTTAATGTTTTGAGATGAATAGATTTTGTTCTGATCGTCAATAATGATGCATTCCAGATGATTGATCTGGTTGATCATATTGAGAGCCGCATCGATTCCCATAATACTGACGGGAGTCGCCATTGCGTCGGCAATTTCTGCATTGGGACAAAAAATCGTAACACTTTTAACACCCGAAACCGGCATTCCCGTTTTCGGATTAATGGTATGAGAATATTTTTTACCATTAATGATGACGAATTTCTCATAACTTCCCGAAGTTGCAACTGCCATATCTGTGATATTCATATAAGAAAACGGTTTTTTGGCATTGTCTGGATCGGCAATTCCTATTGTCCAGAGTTTTCCGTCCGCCTGATTTCCCCAAGTCGTTAAATCGCCTGAAGCGTTTACAATTCCGGAAGTAACACCTCTGTTTTGAAGCATTTGTTTAGCCATTTCTGCAGCATATCCTTTTCCGATTCCGCCGAAACCAATTCGCATTCCTTTTTCTTTGAGAAAAACGGTCTGATTTTCATGATTGAGAATAATATTCTTATAATTAACCAATTTTAGATGATTTTTAATCAGTTCGGGATTTGGAAGTTCTTTCATTTCACGGTCAAAATTCCAGAAACTTTTATCAATTCCGCCATAAGAAATGTCGAAATATCCGTCTGTTATTTTACTGATCCTGAGACTTCTTTCAATCAGATCAAAAATCTCCCGATCTACTTTTACAGGTTGTATCCCTGCATTTCTGTTGATGAGATTGGTCTGGCTTTCATCACTGAAGGTTGTCAGAAGTTTTTCGATTCTCCGGATTTCATCAATGGCAGTGTCAATATGACTGTAAGCGGATTTTTCATCGTCACTTACAACAGTAATTTCAAAAGCGTTCCCCATTAATTTTTGAGGTCTTTTGAATTCTTTTAGCATATTTTATTTTTGATTTTCTTTGATACTTCTTATCTCTTTACTAAAAGCCAATACATTTTGCGAAGGCAAACCTTCCCAGCTTTTCAGGATTTTACCTTCCGAATTCAGCAGTAATGTGTAAGGAAATAATCCTTTTTTATTATACTGATCAGCAAGTGAAGCGTTTTCTTTTTTCAGCTTTGGAGAGAGCTGATTTTTTTTGTTTCTTGGGAAATCTGCATTGATGTAAACGACTACATTTTCTGTTTCCAGCTTTTTGAATTCAGCAGTTTCAATAATGTTTTTATGAAACTTGATACACGGAATACACCAGTCTGAGCCCGAAAAATTCAATAAGATAAGTTTTTCATTTTCTGATGCTTGTTTTTTGGCATTTTCCAAACGGCTTTGTGCATGAATGCCAACAGCGAATACAACCATTAAAATGGCTGAAAATAGTGTTTTCATTATTCTGAAAATTAAATATAAATAATTGATGATTTTGATCTGTGAGTACGAATTAAATTATGAAAAATGAAGTCTTGGTGGTTCCCAAACGGAATTCAGAAAACCTTTATAGCAAAGATCCTCATCTTTGAAAGGAATTTTATGCAAAAAAATTGACTCGAAATTATTCATTATAAATTCAATGCTAAATTCCTGATTAATTGTAAAAATCAATGCCAAAGGTGCAGAATGAATAATAAATGGTAATCGTTGATTCTTACCATCATAATCTTTAACCGAATGATTATAATGCATTTTTAGAAACGCTGTTATTGACATTTCAGGATTATGCCCTTTGTGCTCCTTGTAATGCTCAATCAGTTCCGGAATTTTCAAAAACTGATACAATTCAGTTGTAGAAAGCAAATAAAGTGTCAATAATAATATGGAAACCAACTTTTTCACTATATCAAAGGTATAAATTCTTTTATTAAGAATGATTTTAAATAAGATAACCACCATTATGTATCATGAATCAAAAAAGAAAAAATTATTTTAACATAAATAAAGAATAGAGATCTGCTTATGATCAAATGTAACTATGCTAAAACTTTTAAAAATTTAAAACCAGAATATTAGCCGAAATTACTACCCTCAAAGTGGTTCAGTGCGTCAATCTAAAATAACCTCACTTAAAACGCACAACTTAAAAAATCCTGTAAACTAAAATTGTACAAAAGAATCTTGATTTCGGGATTTTTTTTGTTTAATTCTTATCTTCGCAGAATAAATCAAGGAACAATGAAATATCTTGTTACAGGAGGAAGTGGGTTTATAGGTTCACATCTAGTAGAAAGTTTATTGAAAAATGGACATTCTGTCATCAATATTGACAATTTTGATAACTTTTATGATTATAAAATAAAAATACGAAATACTCTCGAAAGTGTAGAAAAGCCGTTTGAATTTCACTTTAATGATAAGGAAACGGATATTCAGAAACTTATTATTGAGACGACTTCTAAAAATTATCAACTTTATTATCAGGACATTCGTGATATTGAAGGATTAAAAAAAGTTTTTGAAAATCATAAAATAGATGTAATTATTCATCTTGCCGCTTTAGCAGGTGTTCGTCCTTCGATAGAACGACCGCTTGAATATGAAGAAGTCAATATTAAGGGGACCATGAATCTTTGGGAACTTTGCAAAGAGTTTGGGATTAAAAAAATTGTTTGCGCCTCATCTTCAAGCGTTTATGGAAACAATGAAAAAGTTCCATTTTCCGAAACAGACAATGTAGACAATCCGATTTCGCCTTATGCTGCAACAAAAAAATGTGGCGAAATTTTAGGACATGTTTATCATCATCTCTATAAAATTGATATGATTCAGTTGCGGTTTTTTACTGTTTACGGGCCGAGACAAAGACCGGATCTTGCCATTCACAAATTCACGGATCTGATATCTGAAAACAAGGAAGTTCCCTTTTATGGAGACGGTTTTACAGCGAGAGATTACACGTATATAGACGATATTATCGATGGAATTTTAAAATCTATTCATTATGTTGAAACGCATGAAGATGTATATGAGATTATTAATTTAGGCGAAAATGAGGTAATCAGCCTTAATGAAATGCTCTATACTATTGAAGAAACGGTCGGCAAAAAAGCATTAAAAAATAAATTACCAATGCAGCCGGGAGATGTACAAAAAACCAATGCAGATATAACGAAAGCTAAAAAACTGATAAACTATCAACCTTCTACAAAATTCCAAAATGGCATAAAAAAATTTGTGGAATGGTTTTTGAGAAACTGATGACAAATTAAGCGATAGATGAGAAGTAGATGATTAAAATTCTGAAATGAAAAATTTGTATTGAAAATTTTGATAAAAAGAATTGAAAATCAGGACAAAAAAACTTTGAAATCTCATCTAAATTTTTACTTTTGCAAAAAAAAATAGAATTATGTACTGGACATTAGAATTAGCTTCATATTTAAGCGATGCACCTTGGCCAATGACCAAGGCTGAACTTATCGATTATGCTATCAGAACAGGTGCGCCAATGGAAGTTGTGGAAAATCTTCAGGCTATTGAAGATGAAGGAGAAATCTATGAATCTATTGAAGAAGTTTGGAGTGATTATCCTACAGACGAAGACTTCCTTTGGAATGAAGACGAATATTAATAAAAGCATTGAGCTTTAGGCATTGAGCTTAAAGCTTTTTTCACTTTTTTTGAATACCAAATTTACACGATAGGCGTGTTAATAAAAACGCTTAAAGCCATAAGGTTTTAAGTTTAAAGCAAAAATTTATGAGTTTTTTAAACAAAGTTCTCAAAGGTTTTTTAGGCGACAAAAATGCCAATGACCTGAAAGAAGTAAAAAAAGTTGTTACCAAAATTAAAGCAGTAGAACCAGCAATTAATCAATTGTCGGATGAAGGACTTAGAGAAAAAACTGCTGAATTCAAAGAAAAAATAAAATCATCTTCTGCTGATGTTACTTCTCAGATTAATCAGATTAGAGAATTAATTAGCTCAACATCAAATATTGATGAAAAAGAAGCTCTGTTTTCTAAAATAGAAGTCTTAAAGAAGGAAGCCTACGAACTTGAAGAAAAAGTACTAAACCAAATTCTTCCGGAAGCGTTTGCTTTAGTAAAGGAAACAGCGAGAAGACTTGCTCAAAACGGAGAAATTCGAGTTAAGGCAACAGAAATGGACAGAGAATTAGCTTCAACTAAAGATTTCGTTCATATTGAAGGAGATACAGCTATTTGGAAAAATTCTTGGGACGCAGCTGGTACAGCTGTAACTTGGGATATGGTTCATTATGATACTCAGTTTATTGGTGGTGTCGTTCTTCACTCCGGAAAAATCGCAGAAATGGCAACCGGAGAAGGTAAAACTTTAGTTGGGACTTTGCCTATTTATCTTAATGCACTTCCGGGAAGAGGAGTTCATGTAGTTACAGTGAATGATTATCTTGCAAAAAGAGACTCCGCTTGGATGGGACCTTTGTATCAGTTTCATGGATTAAGCATTGATTGTATTGATAATCATCAGCCAAATTCTGATTCAAGAAGGAGAGCCTACAATTCTGATATTACCTACGGAACAAACAATGAATTCGGTTTCGATTATTTGAGAGATAATATGGTAACTTCTCCTGAAGAATTGGTTCAGAGAGAACTGAATTTTGCAATTGTAGATGAGGTAGACTCAGTTTTAATTGATGATGCAAGAACTCCGCTCATTATTTCAGGGCCTGTTCCTCAAGGTGATAGACAAGAGTTTGATGTTTTGAAACCTTCAGTGGATAGAATTGTTGAAGTTCAAAAGAAAACAGTTTCAGCAATTTTCAATGAGGCGAAAAAATTAATTACTGCCGGAAATACAAAAGAAGGCGGATTCAAACTTCTACAATCATATAGAGGGCTTCCAAAAAATCGCCAGCTTATAAAATTCCTTTCCGAAAGTGGAAATCGTGCATTGCTTCAGAAAGTAGAAGCACAATATATGCAGGATAACAATCGTGATATGCCGATTGTAGATAAAGATTTGTATTTCGTAATCGACGAAAAAAATAATCAAGTAGATCTTACCGATAAAGGTGTAGAATATATGTCTCAGGGAAATTCTGATCCTAATTTCTTCGTACTTCAGGATATCGGAACTGAGATTGCAGAACTTGAAGCAAAAAATCTCGGAAAAGAAGAAGAGTTTGCTGAAAAAGAAAGACTTTTTGCTGATTTTGCTGAAAAATCAGAACGTGTCCACACCATGAATCAGCTTTTAAAAGCATATACATTATTTGAAAAAGATGATGAATATGTAGTAATGGATGGTGAAGTAAAAATCGTGGACGAACAAACCGGTCGTATTATGGAAGGTCGTCGTTATTCAGACGGACTTCACCAAGCAATCGAAGCTAAAGAAAATGTAAAGATTGAAGCAGCGACACAAACATTTGCTACGATTACTTTGCAGAATTACTTCCGTATGTACAACAAACTTGCAGGAATGACGGGTACTGCGGAAACAGAAGCAGGAGAATTCTGGCAAATTTATAAATTGGATGTTGTGGTCATTCCTACCAACAGACCAATTCAAAGAAACGACAGACAAGATTTGGTTTACAAAACCAATCGTGAAAAATACAACGCAGTAATTGAAGAAATTGAAAATCTGACTTCACAAGGAAGACCTGTTTTGGTGGGTACAACTTCTGTAGAAATTTCGCAATTACTTTCCAGAGCATTGCAATTAAGAAAAATCCAGCATCAGGTTCTGAATGCAAAACTTCACAAAAAAGAAGCAGAAATTGTAGCAGAAGCAGGAAGACCTGGAGTGGTAACCATTGCTACCAATATGGCGGGTCGTGGTACCGATATTAAATTGAGAGAAGGCGTAAAAGATGCAGGTGGATTAGCAATTATTGGTACAGAAAGACATGATTCCAGACGTGTAGACAGACAGCTTCGTGGTAGAGCAGGAAGACAGGGAGATCCGGGAAGTTCACAATTTTATGTTTCTTTGGAAGATAATCTGATGCGTCTTTTCGGTTCTGAAAGAATTGCAAAAATGATGGACAGAATGGGTCATAAAGAAGGTGAAGTTATTCAGCATTCCATGATTACGAAGTCCATTGAAAGAGCTCAGAAAAAAGTTGAGGAAAACAATTTCGGAATCAGAAAAAGACTTTTGGAATATGATGATGTAATGAACAAACAACGTGACGTTATCTACAAAAGAAGAAAAAATGCGCTTTTCGGAGATCATTTGAAGTACGATATTGCCAATATGATTTATGATGTAGCTCATTCTATCGTGAATAAAGCTAAAATAGAAGGCGATTACAAAGATTTTGAATACGAAATCATTAAAAACTTTACAATGGCTTCTCCTATTTCTGAAAGTGATTTTAAAACAAAACCAGTTCAGGAATTAACCAATAGTGTTTTCAAAGCTGCTCAGGACGATTATCAGATGAAACTGAACCTGATGAAAGAAAAAGCGTTTCCAATTATTGAAAATGTGTATAAAAATCAGGGGCAAATGTTCAAAATGATTCAAGTTCCTTTTACAGATGGGCACAAAACAATGACCATTGTTACAAATCTTGAAAAAGCTCATGAAACTCAATGTGAAAGTTTGATTAATGATTATGAGAAAAATATCACTTTAGCTATCATTGATGAAAACTGGAAACAGCATTTAAGAGAAATGGACGATTTGAGACGTTCTTCGCAAGGAGCTGTATATGAACAAAAAGATCCATTGGTAATTTACAAACAAGAATCTTTTTATCTTTTCAGTGAAATGGTCGATAAAATGAACAAAGAAATTATTTCTTTCCTTTATAGAGGAGAAATACCGGCCTAATAAATTTGATAAATTAAAAGCAGTTCCAAAATTAAAGAACTGCTTTTTTTATTTAATTTGATGAAATACTAAAGAATAATCTTATAAGCAATTCAAAAATTTCTTCTTAAAGTTTTTTATATTATTGAATTTGCGATTTAGATGCAGTAGGAATATACAAATACAGATAAAGAAAGTATCTGATCAAATTGAAATAATTTGTAAAAAACTGATTTTTAGCAGTTTAAATTTTCGACAGATTTTTCGTTTAATATTAATTTTTTATTAAATTTAGGAACTCAAATAAACATAATGTCATTAGTCGATTTGTCAAAACAAGTAGCTTTAGGAATAGACATTGGCGGGACGAATACAAAGTTCGGACTAGTCAATCATCGAGGAGAAATTCTTGATAAGGGTAGCATCAAAACAGATGAATACGAAAAGGTTGAAGATTTTATTGATGCCTTATATGCAAAAATTGCCCCTTTAATTAATAAGCATTGCAGTAAAAAAAATTTTGATGGAATTGGTGTCGGAGCGCCCAATGCAAATTATTATCGTGGTACAATAGAACATGCCCCAAATTTAAAATGGAAAGGAATAGTTCCTTTTTCGGAATTAATGTCCAAAAAATTTGGTGTTCCTTGTAAGATGACAAACGATGCTAATGCAGCAGCACTTGGAGAAATGATGTTTGGCGCAGCAAGAGGAATGAAAGATTTTATTATGATCACCCTTGGAACAGGTGTGGGAAGCGGAATAGTTTCTAATGGACAATTGGTTTATGGACATGATGGTTTTGCAGGAGAATTAGGACACACAGTTGTAAAACCAGGAGGAAGAAAACACTGGAGTACGGGTTCAGAAGGTAGTTTGGAAGCTTATGCTTCAGCTACGGGAATTTCCATTACTGCCAAAAAATTTCGTGCAGAATTTCCGGAATCTATGCTCAATCAATATCCTGAAGAAGAAATTAATTCAAAAACAGTTCACGAATGTGCTAAAAAAGGAGATCCAACCGCTATTGAAGTGTTTCGTTATACAGGACAAAAATTAGGTGAAGCATTAGCCAATTTTGTGATGTTCTCATCACCGGAAGCCATTCTCTTATTTGGAGGAGTCATCAAAGCGGGAGAATTTCTTTTAAAGCCTACAAAACTTCACATGGAAAGGAATCTTCTTCCGATATTTAGAGGAAAGGTAAAACTAGTTTTTAGTGAACTAGATGAAGCGGATGCTGCTATTCTTGGTGCTAGTGCACTGGTTTGGGAGAATAAGAAATAAAGTTAAGAACGTCTGAGAAGATATATTTTTGATTGGAAATTAATTTTGCCTTTATTCAGCATAATACTAGAAAAATGTTAGTAAAATATTTTGTAAGTTTTGTGAATAAAGAGATAGGATAAAGTTTTATGAACCGTGTTTCATAAAACTTTATCTTTTCCTGAAAAATGGTAAAAAAGCGATGTTGATCTTGCAAAAGTTTAGATGTAACTGGTTGGGAAAAAAGGAACAATAAGCAATGATTTAAGTGTAAGAATTGTGGATTATTGTTTACCTGCAACTGCCCTGAAAAAAAATTAAAAATAGTTTGGTTTGGTTTAAAAAATGGACATTAGAAAGACAAACCCATAAAACACTTTTAAGAGACAGTGGTTGTCCAAAAGAGACGCATCAAAGGACTTTTTATTCATTTTGGAACAGTCCATAGATTAAATTATCAAAGGGAAAAGGTAAATCTAAGAATGTATACTATCTATTTTTCTAAATCCTGTCCGTTTGTCTATCAGGATGATCATGACGGCTATACACAATTGATTCACTTTTCAGATGATGAGTATTATGAGGAAGTTAAAAATGTCATATCTTAAAAATAACTTAGATTTACACAGAGGCTTAACCATTAAGAATAGGATAAATTTCATTAAATGGTATATTTATTTTTCAAATGAGAAATAGATTTTTTAGCCATTTTGCTTGCCAAAGAATATAAAAAAGGACGACTTTTAAGATCGTCCTCGTTCTTCGTATAAGCATTAATCTTATTGCTGGTTGGTTGCTCCTCAGTAGAGCCAATTTCCTCTTTGGATTAATACATGAAATATAATAAACTTTTTTCTAAATAATCCAAGTAAGTCATTACCTATAAATGAAACTATGAGAAAAGGGAAGAAAATATCATTATTTTTGGTGGCCAAATAGATTACAATAATATTTTCTCCCCAATCAAATTCCATTTTCCATTAAAATGCTTATAAAGTCCGACAGTTCTTATTTCAAATGAAGTATTGAAAATAACATTTTTATATTCATTCCAAGCTTTTTCAAAATTTGCAAAAGAAAGATCCCGATAAGCAACGGTAAGATGTGGATTAAATCTTTCAGGATAATTGAATGGCATTCCATTTTTGATCTCCATATACAATTTTTCCAGATTAAAATGAGGTTTGGGCTGAATGAAAATAACAGGATGTTTTTTATTAGGAAAACAATCAAAACCGTCAAGAATTATTTCAAATTTTGGAGCTTCTAAATGTATTTTCTTAAACCTTCCAATAACTTCACTTTCATTGATTTCATCATATTTAAAAGGTGGGATTATCGTAATATGCGGAAAATTTTTAAACGCTTTTTCAGAATTAAATCTATCTGCAAAATCCTTTTGAATCAAACGAATTTTTTCGCTCAATTCACAACTGGGAACAATGGCTACAAAATATAAACTCATAAAAAATTCATCCTGAACTTCAAGATGGAATTTACGATATTTTGCTTAAATTATCTTAATAATTGATTGAAAGTATCACCTTGTCTTATATCACCAGTGTTATATCCTTTCATAAACCATTCTTTTCTTTGAGCCGAAGTTCCGTGTGTAAAACTTTCCTGATTTACATATCCTTGCGCACGTTTCTGAATATTATCGTCTCCAACAGCTTCTGCAGCTGAAATGGCAGACTCTATATCTCCCGGTTCAAGGATTTTTTCACGATTGTCGGTCTGTTTTGCCCAAACTCCTGCATAAAAATCGGCTTGAAGTTCTGTTGCTACAGAAACTCTGTTTATTTCAGCTTCAGAATATCTTCCGCTTTGTCTCAGCTGATCTACTTTTTGTGTTGTTCCTAAAAGTGTCTGGATGTGATGGCCGTATTCATGTCCTAAAACATAGGCAATTGAAAACTCTGTAACCTGTGCTCCGAAACGTTGCTGCAATTCTTTAAAAAAACTCATATCCATATAAATGGTTTGGTCGGCAGGACAATAGAAAGGACCCATTGAAGATTGTGCAGTTCCACAACCGGATTGTGTAACACTTTCAAAAATAACCACTTTTGCAGGACGGAAATTCATTCCGTTTTCGGCAAAAACTTTATTCCAAGTTTGTTCATTTTCGGCGGTTACCATTTGTACAAATTCTCGAACTTTCAATTCGTTTGCACTCAAATCTCTTTGTTCAGTTGTGGAGCCTGAACTCACACCCGAAGAAAGAATGGAAGATGGATCACCTCCTAAAAAAAATATAATTGCCACGATAATAAGAGTGCCCAGTCCGCCTCCTACAAGCATACCTCCACCTCCTGATCCTCGTCTGTCTTCTACATTACCACTTCTGTCTTCTGTCCATTTCATAAAAATAAAATTTTGATAAAAGTACAAAAACTAATAATTCCTTAAAAAATATTTTCTCTTCAATTTTATTTTAATGCGTCAATTTCTGTCGTATCCGGTACATACATTTGCTTCATAAAAATTCTAAAATTATGGATAAAATAACTGTACAAAGGATCGAAAAGCTCCATCCTTTGGTAAGAGAAGAAGTAAAAAAAATTATTGAAGAATGTGATCTTGCACTTACAGGTCGTGCAAAAATAAGAATTACGCAAGGATTGAGAACCTTCAAAGAACAAGATGATCTTTATTCACTTGGAAGAACAAAACCCGGTAAAAAAGTGACCAATGCAAAAGCGGGACAAAGCATTCATAATTACGGACTTGCGGTAGACATTTGTTTAGTAATTGATGGTAAAGTAATAAGTTGGGATACAGCAAAAGATTGGGATAATGACCGAATTGCCGATTGGTATGAATGCGTGAAAATTTTTGCAAAATACAGCTGGGATTGGGGTGGAAACTGGAAAACCTTCAAAGATCTTCCTCATTTTGAAAAGAAAAGCCTTAAAACTAAAAACGGAGAACTAAAAACATTGTGGCGAAATCTTATGAAACTTCCGAAAGATAAGGAAGGATATGTTTTTATATAATTTATTGTTATAAAATGCCAAATTTCTTTTGATTTTTTTCTCAAATTTTTTTTAATGCGCCAACTTCTGTCGCTTCCTCCATCTACATTTGTTTTAAAGATAACACTCAAAAACAATGAAAAAGATTACAATACTTTCGTTGGATGGAGGAGGAATCCGGGGAATTATTTCCTGCATTATCCTTCGCTATATTGAAGAACAACTTCAGAAACACCACAATCCGGATGCAAAATTAGGAGATTATTTTGATATGATTGCAGGAAGCAGTACTGGCGGACTTATCACATCAATTCTTCTTTATCCGGACGAAAACAGAAAAGCAAAATATTCCATCCAAAAAGGATTGGAGCTTTACTCTGAAAAAGGAGGAGATATTTTTCAGGTTTCTTTCTGGGAAAAATTGATTAACCCTTTCGGTTTATTCAATGAAAAAATCTCAGAAGAAGCACTGGAAAAAAACCTGAATGAATTTTTCGGAAAGCTGGAGCTAAAAGAACTAATCAAGCCTTGTCTTATTACAAGTTATGATATTGAAAATCGTAGAGCAAAACTTTTTAATTCTATTGAAGCAAAACTAAATACGGATAATTTTCTGGTAAAAGATGTTTGTCGTGCTACTTCTGCAGCACCCACATATTTTAGTCCGGCTCGGATTACCTCTATGTACGGACAGGTTTTTGGTTTAATTGATGGAGGAATGTTTGCTAATAATCCATCACTTTGTGCTTATGCAGAAGCCAGAAAAATGCCTTTTGCAGAAATTTTCAAAAATTCTTCAAAACCTAATTATCCTTCTGTAAATGATATGATTATGATTTCTATCGGAACCGGTGCAGAATCTAAGACATACCATTACAATAAATTGGTAAAAGCAGGAAAAATTGGTTGGGTCTCTCCAATTATTGATATTTTGATGTCTTCCAATGCAGAAACTGTTGATTATCAGCTTTGTCAAATGTTTCAAACTTTAGGACAAAGAAATCAGAAAAACTATTACAGAATCAATCCTTCGCTTAAAAACGCTTCGCCTTCAATGGATAATGTGAAGGAAAGCAATATCCGCGAATTAATTCAAGCAGGACTTCATTATATCGACGAGAATAAGGAAATCCTGAACCAAATTGTACAAAAACTCATCAAAAACAAAATTTAATTTTTTCTACATACAACAAAAAAATGTGAATAAATTATTTTTAAAACGACAAGTTTTGGCGTCATCTGAATTTATTTTTGGATTATAATTTAAAAACAAAAGCAATGTTTTTATGCATCTTAAATGATAAAAGTTTACCAAAAAAAACAAAATAACAATCTAAAAAATAAAATATGGAAACAAAGAATACACAAAATGATTTCGTCTTTGATGAAGATTTATATACCTTCAACTGGGATGATATAGAAAATGTAGAAATGGATTATGATTTCTATCTTGATGAGATCGAAAATTTTTTCAAAGAAGATTTTGAAAACGATATCATTGATAATGAAATTTTATAATTAAAGTGAAAAAATTTTTTATTGCGTCAAGTTTTGTCGCCCTCTGAAATTATCTTTGTAATAAGAAAAATAACCAAGAACTAATAACCAAAACTTCCGTTTAGTTTTTTAATAACAACCAAAAATTTTAACAATTATTTGATTTTCAGTTTCTAAAAATTACTGAACAGGATGTTTTATGACTTGATTTGGGTATTTGATTGCTAGCAACACCAAATATTATCAATTATTTATTAACCTTTTAAAATTACAATTATGCCAAATTTAGTACAAGAATTAAACAGTTTAGATTTCAGCGTTTACATTGGTGGTCCTTTGCAAGCAGCTGTAAAAGCACAACATGATGCTTCCATTTCTCAAGTAAATTTCATTAAGGAAGTAGGTTTTGAAGATCCAGATTCATCCGGAAACAGACCTTTGAGATATGTTGATTTCAATTACACAAAATCAGTTCCAAACCCGGATTATCCTACAAGTGGAGGACAACCTTTTAACGAATCTGAAGTAAATCTGAAGGTTCCATTCCTCACAATGCTTACAATTCCGGCTTTGAGAATTGACGAAATTACCATTGATTTCAACGCAAAGTTGAATTCTGTTGAGACTCAGAATATTTCAAGCGAGTTTGCCGGAAGTGCATCTATCAGTGCATCTTTTTGGAAAGTAAAATTCAATGCGACTGCTTCTTACAAAAAGACAACATCTAGTACTTCTACTACAGAAAGAACGTATACTTTAGGTGTACATGTAAGAGCTGTAAATGATGAATTACCTGCAGGTCTTGGAAGAATCCTTGATATGTTAGAAGATAGCATTGCGTCTGTTTAATTAATCCATTTTTCAGGATGGCTGCATTTGTGGCCATCCTTTTCAAACTTTTTATTAACAATTTAAAATTTTATATCATGCCAAAATTAAATGAATATTTAGGAGGTCTATTTTCAGAAATCACTTCTGCCAGAAGATTGGCAGATTTACAAACGGTGCAGATTGCACAAGAATATGCACAGAATGATTTGCTCAAGCATTTTTCTATTCCAAGGATGAGAATTGGCAATGTGGATCTCACGATTCCTGTTGCAAAGGCGGGTTCTGGTAATGTAAAAATGAAATTTAAAGAATATACTTATGACGAGATTGTTAAAGTTGCTCAAAGCGATTATAATGCAGCAGATCAGGAAAATGATAATTATTTGAAGTCTTTTCTTCAGGAAAAAGAATATGCTTATGATAAAAGGATGTTGGAAATTAATCAATATCTACCAAATACACCAGATATATATGATTCTCTTTTAAATGAATTTGCCTATGATTTATCAAAATATATTCTTGAGTTTTGCTTAACCTTAGGTAATTTCTATTGGAAGGTTACACCCCAAGATGTATTTATGCAAAGAATTCAAGATAGAATTATAAGAGAGACGAAAGCGCCTGCATCGGAAGTAATTACAGGAGATCAGGAAGTAATAGTAGAAGCAAGCAAGCTGATGGAACTGAATCCGCAATGCATCACTTACATTAAAATGAATGTAACGGAAGCCGGAATGGAATGGTCCCGATATGAAAATATGAATGGCGAAATTGTAGAAACCTTAATGCCGGAATAATCATGAAAAAGTCAAAATACATTCTTGTAAAACAATTAAAAGAGAGACTTTTGGAATTTCCTACCATTGTTTCTTCTCTTGAAAAAAAAGATCCGGCTTTCCTCGAAAAAATAATGGTTTGGCTAAAAATAATTGAAGAAATTTTTACAACCTACAATATCAGTGAAATTTCTGAAATTGCCGGATACAGAAGCAAAATCCTTACAGCAAAATTTTCCGAAGAAAGAGGAGCAAACAGTAAAAAAAATCAAATAAAAGCTGCAGCAGGATTATTATATGAAGCGCAAAATACGGTTTTAAATATTTTAATGCCGCACGAACAAAGACTGAATGAATGCAGAGAGCTTGTTAATCAGCTTTTACTGTTAGTCGCACAAACCAAAACCCAGAAATATAACAAGAAAATACGTTTTGAAAATTTTGTGAAAAAAGTCTGGCATTTTATTTCATCGGATGAAAACTTAAAACCTGGTGGAATAAAGCTGAAATCACAACTCTCGGAAACGGATATTATCATGCTCATGGCCGAAGAAATAGAGCTAAAAGACTTTTCTTAAATCTAAAAATAACTCAATTTTTTTGAGTTATTTTTTTTAATACGTCAAGTTTTGACGCTTCCGACTTGGATATTTGCCTCATGAATATGATGAACGCTTTTAAAGCAAAAGGTGGATATCCATTTAGCCGGACACCACCTTAAAAAATACGACTAAAACCTGAAGTTATTCTACTAAAAAGAACCTTCAAAATTTTAATTTTTAATAGCAAACAAAAATACCAAAATGAAAATAGAAAAAGAAAATCTTAAACAATTATTTGATGACAACATAAAACCAACAGGAATTGATTTTGCTAACTGGATGGATTCTTATTGGCATAAGACAGATTCACAAGATATAATTCCTGCAGATAGGCTAGATTTATCCTCAAAAGCAGATTTAATTGATGGAAAAGTTCCAGCATCTCAATTACCGAGTTATGTGGATGATGTTTTGGAGTTTACAAATCTAGCTTCTTTTCCAACAACTGGGGAAACAGGTAAGATTTATGTAGCATTAGATACTAACAAACTCTATCGTTGGAGTGGAACCAAGTATATTGACATAACGCAAAACGTAGGAACAAGTAATTCTACAAACGAACTTACCAACAGTTATTTACCAAAATGGAACGCAACAGGTAATAAATTTGTAAATTCAATAATTCAAGATGATGGAACTAAAGTTGGAATAGGTGTAACACCAAATACAACTACTAATTCAGCCCAATTAAACTTTAAAGCGACTGATAGAAAAGTAATGAATATTCCTAAAACATCTTTTTTAAGTAGTTACACTAATGGTGCTCCAAATAATAATCAACAAAGTGGAGACGTATATAGTAACGGAGACAATTTGTTTTGGATAAGAGGTAATGATAAGTGGAAAAAATTAGTTGGGTTTGATGTCGATTATATCTGTCAATTACCTACGGATTTTAATTCATTAAAAACGCCTTATTCTGATTCTGCTACAAACGCTAACTTTGACATCTTAGATAAGTATGGCTTTGCTACTATATGGACATCTGATTATTTGTATGGAAGTACCTTATTAACAGCTAAACCATCAACCTTAAATGCAGATTCAAGAATGTATGAAGGGGTTTTGACCAATATTAATTTGGGAATGTATTGGTATAACGGTTCTGTTCAGCAGTATCAAGATATAAAAGGTAATTTATTTTTAAGAGGAGTTAATGGTTGGGCTGGTTATGGAGAAACCGATTGGAAGAAAGTAGTTACAGACAATAATAACAAATCTACAACCATAGGCTCAGAAACTAATTATCCTTGTGCTAAACTAGCTATAGATTCTACTACAAGAGGGCTTCTATTACCTAGGATGACAAAAGCACAAAGAAACGCTATTGCAACACCAGTTGCAGGATTGGCTGTTTTCCAAACGGATAACACTCCCGGTCTTAGAGTTTACAATGGCTCCAATTGGGTAAAATATACTGAAACCATAGATTAAAATAATTAAAATTTTAAAAAGATAATTTAAAACACGACGAGTTTTGTCGCATTAGCGATTGATCTTCGTCATAGAAACACAAATCATGAAACGCAAAAATTTTAAGCCCGGTTCCGGCTGGCAATAATTAAAAAAAAACATCAGGTTAAAGCACAAATTCAATCTCAAAAAGGTATTGAACAGCCCGAATTATGCCTAAAATTTAGCAAAACAAATTTTTACAAACAATAATTAAAATTTTAAAACAATGACAATAGACAATACCGTGTTAGAAAACACAAACAACGAAGGAACAGATAAACCGGGAGATCCTGTTGCTAATACAAACAACCCGGTTTCACAAACATTATTTCGTTTTACAAGTTTGCGAAATCCACAGCTTACGGAGACAAAAGATAATAATCTTGGCTTTGTTTTCCGTCCGGAAAGAAAAGAGGTGAAAGGTATTTTTGATGAATGCATTAAAAACTGGACACCCGAAAGAGGATCCAAATTTGATGAATTACTAAGAGCCGCAAAAAGCTACACCGAAGCCTTTGCATCTGAAAAAGATATTGAAAGCGACGATAGTTTAAAAGACTTATTAAAAGTGGGAAGAGAAATCGCCAAACAAGAAAAATCGTTCTCTTTTAGTGAATCGTATTTAACGGCTTTATACAAAGCTTTTCCCGATGATAGCTTGAAAAAACTTTGGGATAACCTCATTTACCAAACCGTTACCCAAGAAAATTTTTATGTGAAAGAAGCAATTACTCATGTTTTAAAAGCACTTCACTATGCGTCTCTTCCTACTTTATTAGAAATGAAGGGAGATCAACTTGCCAAAGTAAACGGAGAAAAAAGTACTGAAAAAGCGTTACACGCCAAAGTAGTTTTGCCGGCAAGTCTTTTTATGGATGATGTAAAAGAAGATAACACTACTGCTCCCGAAGATCCCAGCAACGCATTTATTGTAAACCGTGGCATTATTGGTAGAGACGTTATCAATCCTCATGATACAAAGCTTACCCCTCGTCTTAGAAACAGGCTGGAAGCTGAAGCTAAGAAAAATCAGGAGATTTCTATAGCTCAATATATGAAATCAAATCTTGAAACGTTGAAAGCGGAATTGGAAAAACTTCAGAAAACGTATCACAAATCGTACTACAAAACGTATAAAAAAGCGTATGAAGCATACCAAGAAGAGGTTCAGCCAATGATTGATGCTAACGAAAAACGTTTAGCAGAAGCGGAAGCAACATTTGATGATACTACAACAGAATCTGCTAAGAAAGCAGCTTATGAGCAATTGCAATTGGTAGAAATTCCGAAGTTTGAATTCTCTTACAAGAAAGAGATTAATTTTCCGGATTTGCAAGCTAAACTCTCACCGGAATCTTTTGATTTGTTTTTGAGCTTGTTTGCAGAATCTGAAGATAAAGAAACACTTGCAAGCTTGGTACAAAAAAGAGAAACAGCACAAATGCGTGCAACTGCAGATGATGTTTTAGAGGTTGAAGGTGTAGAACTAACATTGGATGAAGACAACACACAATTTGCAAATGTGTTGGCATTGGTGCAAGAAAAAATTCAGGAGAACACCAAAGTGTTATTAGAAAAACAAACCATGCCACAAAAACAGTACGCGAATTTGGGTGGTGTTTTGGTGCCGGTGCAGAAAGCAATATCTAAAAGTGCATTAACATATACTTTCTCCTTAACAAGAGTTAGATTATTTTTTTCATCAACTTATTCTTCATCCATTCAGTTTGATGTTGAAGACTCTTCTTGGGAAGTAGATAGCATTGAATATTCTGCCACAGACAGTGCAGGAAATATTTATGAAGGTACAAAAACCCAGCTGATTCCTGATGCTGAAAATAAAATCAAAATTTCAGGTTTATTTACTTCGTCTGTTTCAAAGGTTATCAAAAATTTTTCTGCAACCGTTTATTTTAAGAACGGTAGGGAAGCCAGTATAAATACTGCTACTGCTACAAGTTCAACTGTAAGTACGGGAACAGTTTCAACGACTAGTTATAGTGGTACATACAACTTAAAAGCGCTATCAACCAACAGCTCTGGAAGCGGAAATATGATTCCTAAAAATTTCGGAATCAAAAGATTGGGGATTGCCGATTATCTGAAAGTAGAACAAAGCGTTCATGCCTATGTTCCGGGTGAGGTATCGAATATTGAAAACGTGATGGCAAGAGAGTTCAGGCAAAAATCAACCCGAAGACTTAGAAAAACAGAAAATCAAACCACCCTTTCTCAATCAACAGAAAAAGAATCTTTAAATGACACTACAACTACGAATAGGTATGATATTCAGACAGAGGTAGCCAAAGAATTGGAAAGACAACAAAGCATTGAAGCCCACACCAATTTTAATGCAAAGGGAATAAGATGGACGCTGGATGTTGGTGGAAGTTATGCCAATAATACTGCACAGCACGACAGTACCAGACAGGCGGTAGCAAAGTCTCAAGAAATTACTGAAAAAGCATCTGAGAAATTAGTTACAAAAATATCTGAAGAAAGAATTGAAAAAATCATTGAAGAATTTGAAGAAAACAATTCGCATGGTTTCGACAATCGTGCAGGTGACAAGCATGTTACCGGTGTATATCGTTGGGTAGATAAGAAGATGAAAAACCAGATCTACAACTACGGAAAACGTACCATGTTTGAGTTTATGATTCCCGAACCGGCACGTTTGCATGTTTTGGCTACCAAATCGGCAGGAGTTACCTTTAATGCTCCTATTGACCCAAGAAGCGAAGAAGCCAAAGAATGGCAGATGAAGGACTACAATGTGGAGGAATCTATGCTACAACATTGGGCGGATATTTATTCTGTAACAATGGATGAGAAATTAAAAAATATTGAACATAAACACGTTGCAAGTGGTAATCCGAATACTGATGATGATTTTGGTACAGACATTACCTCTATACAAATAGAAGACAATTATGTTGGCAGAAGTGTTATATTTTCAGGATATGCAAACAGGGCGAGACAAAAAGGCAGTGTTTGGCAAGGATCTCCAAGCCTTTCTGCAACAATTCATTATTCTAATTTAGCAGGTGCAGATTTTTGGAAAACGGCACATGGAAATTTAACTACAGATGGATCTAGTAATGGCCTTGATTTAAAAGGAAATATTGATTTTAATGTGGGAGGAAATAACATATCTAGCTATTCTATTACTGCTAGAATTAGTTGCGAACCAACTGATGAGTACAAGAATAATTGGAAAAAACAGCAGTTTACAAAAATCATCACAGCCTACATCGAAGCCAAGAAAAAATTCGATGACGAGGTAAAAGCTGCACAAGAAGCCGCAGCAGCCGACAACGACACCAAAAAAGCCACTTTAGCTTCTTTTTATAGAGAGATAGAAGCTACAGTAATAAAACAAAACTGTATTGCCTACCTGTTGCAGGATTATCTCAATGTTTTGGGAACAGGTTTCGATACGGGCGATACTATGGAGACTTTTGCCATCAAACTAAGCGACGATCTGGATGCTTACACTTCCCTTGCCAAATTTATAGAACAAGCTTTCGAGTGGAGCGTGATGGATTATACCTTCTACCCTTATTACTGGGCAAACCGCACCCATTGGCAAGATATATATATGAGCCAGGAGACCGATCCTTTATTTAGGAATTTCTTACAAGCAGGGATGGCAAGAGTAATTGTAACCGTAAAACCGGGCTTTGAAGATGCCGTACAGTTTTTCATGACAACAGGCAGAATCTGGAACGGAGGAGAAGTACCGGTAATTGGAGATCCAATGTATCTTTCTATTGTGGATGAACTGAGACAACCTTTAGGAGTGAAGCAAGGAAATGCATGGATTACCAGAATCCCAACAATGCTTACCATTCTTCAGGAAGATTCTGCAGGACTGAAAACAACCACTGCATTGCCGTTTACAAAAGAAAACCCGGATGATTTTGAAAACCCGGATGATGTGGTTACTGCTTCTGAGTTTACAATTAATGGTGCTAAACTCACCGCTCCTGAACCAACTCCTAAATCTAATTCTATTGTAGGATAACAAAGTTTTTTAAGCGAGTATAACCCGCCATAGGCAGATAGGCAGTAAGCAAGAGGCTTACTGCTTATAGCCTAAGGTATAAAATAAAAAATTATGACTTACGAAGAATATTTAAAAGAAATAGAAGACTTTGACGAGATTACAAAGCAAGAACTTCTGGCGGATTTTCACAACCATATTCCACTGGACAATCCCTCCATGATGCAACAAATGGGATATGGCGGTTTTCAGGATTTTATGAAAGTAAAAGATGCGGCACAAACCATGCAGCTCGGTGAAACCATAAGAGGAATGAACAATGTGAGTCCGTTGGTCACGATGAAACTGACTAATCAAACCCCAAAAGATATTGCATCCAAATACTTTGTAGATGGTAAAACAGTTCAGAAAGGAAATACCAGCATTACTGAAGATATTGATAAAAATGGGTATACGTTTAATGTCTACGATTATTATTTCGATAATAACCACAACGGAATTTATGGAGACGGACAAGATGTACTTGCCTTCAAGCTTTTGCTGTTTGTTTCTACAGACGGAAACAAAGTGAAAGAATGTTATGAGGTGGTAAAGCCAGCAGATGATGAAGTCATCCTATTTTTAGAGTCAGATAAAGATATACTGACCGAAGGTATACTTTATGGAAGAATGTCAGAAAAAGTGCGAAAACAATTTACCGATGAAAAAGGAAATCTGAAAAGCAACCTTTTCAATAACGAAATCATGAAGACGGTAAGCAAATATGCAGACATCAACCAAGACGTTGTAGAAGAACTCATGAAAAAGGGCTATATAGAAAATAGCGCAATTGAAGAAGGTTTTTTCATCTTCATCAAATATGTAATGATGGGTGTTTCCGCACCTGCAAAAGCCTTAGGATGGGTGTGCAAAAAAATAGGAAATGGTTTGGATTATCTTAATATATCTGATGATTTTTGGGATACTCAAAGCGAAGATTACTTTTTTGATAAAGATAATCTTATCAAAAAAATCACCATTTCTGAAGATCTTATTAATGATATTGACAAACTTTTTGAAGATAAAAAAGGGTTGGACTTACAGGATATTATTCCCAATACATTAGAAAAGTATATTAAAGAATATTCAGCAGCTATAAAGCATTTTATAAGAGATTATAACGATTTTATTACCCAAGAGATAGAAACCTTTTATCAGCTTGGTAATAATACGGTTGTTGATCTTATGGCCGGAGCAACACAAATGTGGGTTGCTTATAGATGTGGGCTGTGGAATGGTATTGTAGATTTTGTATCTTCGCTGTTAAAATTTGCAGGGGAAATACTGGAAGCTCCTTTTAATGCAGCTCAGGATTTTCGGGCAGCAATGGAAACATTAGATAATATCTATGATTTCCTGTTTGGAGGACATTTTAAGGAAAATCTTAAGGCAGCGGTTAAGGAAATGTATAACCGGCTGTTGGATTTCTGCAAAACCCACAATAAGGAAGATTACGACTGGGTAAGGGTTTCTTATGTTGCGGGAAGTGGAGTTGCTTTTATTGCGAGTTTTTTTATACCTTTTACACAGGTTTTGAAAGCCGCTAAACTGGGTAAGATTGCCGAGATTATAGGAGCAGTAAACAAGGAAGTAGGAGCAGCACTTTCGGCTACAGCAAAATATGGAAAAGACCAGGCATACAAAGCAATAAGTGCTTTGCTGGAAATCTTTTCAAAAGGTGGCAAAGCATTTTGGGACTTTTTGAAGAAAGTTTGGGATGAGCTGGAAAAATGGTTTTTGAGCGCAAGGTATAAACTTTCCAAAGCCAAAGAATTTCTGGGATTAGGCTTTAGTAAAGAAACTTCAGAAACTTTAGGCAATCTTGGATTGAAACCTAAACTTGATGGTTTCCGATCGACTGCAGCCCCAATGAATGTTCCGTATGGAAACTTCATAACCAGATTGGAATATAAAGGTTTTACAGTTTTTAGGGGTAGCAAAAAACAGGTTGCTGCTTTTGCCAAAGAACTGGAAGAAATGGGTGAAGAGGCTGCAATTAAGTATTTGGATGATTTATTAGAAAAATCTTTAGATGACTATATTAATTCTCAAGGATTTAAATTTTTGAAATTAGGCTATAAGTTTAGCCATAGCTTTACTATTGCAAAAGATGGAGTAAAAGAAATCACCCATTATCTTATAAATAAATCGGGAGAAAAACTATGGCAAGGTATATCCACTATCTCTGAGGAAGGTATCTTATTTAACATGTTTGAAGTTTCTATACAACAGCAAGATGTTTCAACAGCGATGTATAAATTATTAGATAAGATAGGGTTTGAAAAAATTGAAGCAAGTTATGGATCGGGTTCTTTAGGTACTAATTTTAAAGAATTTATGAAAGTATATAACGTTTCAAATAATGCTGTTGAGGCAGCATATTCAACTCCTGCTGGTAAAGCAATAGTTAAATCTTTGGATAACAAATATAAACCGGTCGACATTGTTATTACAGAAAATAAGGTAAAAATGTATTGGGTTAAAAAATAAATTATATTATGAAAAAAATTTTAATTAAAAGAAGTGAAAATAAAGGTCTTATTCTTTTGAAAGTTCTTTCGTTGTTTAGAGACAGAGATATTATACATTCATTACAAGAAGTTAGTGAATACATGAAGGCTTATGAAAAAGATGACCAAATTGTTATAGATTGTAAAATGTCAGAATTTAATGCTATTATACAAGAACTTGAAGACGAAAATGTTAATTACAACATTATGTAAAGATGTTAAACCTACTAATATTGTTATAGAGAAAACAAATAAAAAAGTAATTGTTGAATGGTTAATAAAATAAATGAAAAAAATTATTATTAAAAAAAATGCTAATCCAAACATGAATATTTTATCTGTTCTCAAATCATTATATATGGAAGGAAGTGAAATAAATTCGTTAGAAAAATTGCAAACTTTAAAAAAACATATGAAGATGTAGGGGAGGTAAATATTGTTGTGACAAATGAAGCTTTAAACATATTTAAAGGATATTTTTCTGATGGCAAAATTAACTACGAGATAGAATAACTTTAAAGCAGTCTTCGGGCTGCTTTTTTCTTTTTCAAAAAAGGTTTAATTGTCAAGAATTTTTGGAATTTCTTAAAGAAAGTTTGGGATGAGCTGGAGAAATGGTTTTTGAGTGCACAGTATAAGTTGTCTAAAGCCAAAGAATTCCTAGGATTAGGCTTTAGTAAAGAAACAGCGGGGACATTGGGTAACCTTGGATTAAAGCCTAAACTTGGTTTCAGGCAGACCGGATTTGGAGCCTTTCTTCCTTATGGAAACTTTATAACAAGGTTGGAATATAAAGGTTTTACGGTTTTTAGAGGGAGTAAAAAAGAAGTGGAAGCTCTTGCTAAAAAGCTAAAGAATATGGGTAAAGATGATGCCGTTAAATACTTAGATGATTTGCTGGAAAGAATTTTTATCATAGGCAGAAGATTTGAACAGCATATAGAAGATGGGCATATCCGGATAAAAAAATATAAAGCCGATAATCTGGTCGAAGAATATGAATATCTTGCAAGCAAAGGAGGAAAAGCAGCGGAGACTGGATATAATTATAGCGGAGTTCCTTCAGGATTTCATATACTGTCTAAACTGAATAACAAACTGGTAAGAATTGCAGAAAACCTTGGTACAAAAGTACTCCCAACAGGAGAAACAGTACGTCTTACAAAAATAGAATACTGGATTGATGAGATGGGAAAATGGAAATTAAAACCAGACACTCATACATTTTTCCCAAGTAAATGGGATATTAATAAAATAAAAAAAGTAGTACAGGAAGCGAGTGAAAATATTATTAAATCAAAAGGTAATAAATTTATTGGACAAACGAAAAATGGAATATTAATAGAATTTTATATAGATGAAGCGACTAGAGAGGTTAAAACGGCATACATTGTTTTTGAATTTTAAATTAAAAAGAAATGAAAAAAATAGAATTAAAGAAAATAGAAGGTAACTTTAGAATAGCAGAGCCTACTGATAAAAAATATTTGCTGTTGGCATTATTTATTGAGCAAAAAAGGTATTCTTGGGATGCTCAAGAAACTATAGATTTGTTAGAATCTGTAAGAAGCGGGAGTAAAACATGGAAAGAAGCAATAGAACCTTATGACGAAATGTTCTTGTATGTAGGATATGATTGTGGTCATCTAAAGTGTGATAAAGACGTAGCTTATTTTTTTGCAGATAATCCCATCTATCAAGATTTAGAAATGCCTTTGCAAGAAGTTATTGACTTAATGAAAGATTGGAAAGCATTTTGATTTTACAAATGAACAAGATAAACTTTAAAACAAACAGCTTATTAGATGGAAAAGAAATTGCAGGTCCAATAGCAACAGATGATAAATACTTATTATTATCGTTATTCGTTGGACAATTTCGTTTTCCAGACAACATTCAGGAAATTATAGATTTGCTAGAATCTGTAAGAAGCGGGAGTAAAACATGGTTAGAAGCAAATGATGATCTTATGTTCATGCAAATTGGATATGGTTGTGGAGATTTTAAATGCGATAAGAATACTGCCTATTTTATAGCAGATGAAAAAGATTATCAAAACTTAGAAATGCCTCTACAAGAAGTCATAGACTTAATGAAAGAGTGGAAAGTATTTATGAGCTAAATAGTAAGGCAGTCTTCGGACTGCTTTTTTATTCTCTAAAGAGCGGAAAACCTTTAAAAACTTCTTAAAGAAAGTTTGGGATGAGCTGGAGAAATGGTTTTTGAGCGCACAGTATAAGTTGTCTAAAGCCAAAGAATTCCTAGGATTAGGCTTTAGTAAAGAAACTTCAGAAACTTTAGGCAATCTTGGATTGAAACCTAAACTGGATGGTTTCCGATCGACTGCAGCCCCAATGAATGTTCCGTATGGAAACTTTATAACCAGATTGGAATATAAAGGTTTTACAGTTTTTAGAGGGAGTAAAAAAGAAGTGGAAGCTCTTGCTAAAAAGCTAAAGAATATGGGTAAAGATGATGCCATTAAATACTTAGATGATTTGCTGGAAAGAATTTTTATCATAGGCAGAAGATTTGAAGAGCATATAGAAGACGGACACATCCGGATAAAAAAATATAAAGCCGATAATCTGGTAGAAGAATATGAGTATCTTGCAAGCAAGGGAGGAAAAGCGGCGGAAAGTGGATTTAACTATAGTCCAACAGTGGGAGGTTTTCATATTCTAAATAAGCTAAATAATAAACTGGTAAGAATTGCAGAAAACCTTGGGACAAAAGTATTACCTACAGGAGAAACTGTACGTTTAGCGAAAATAGAGTATTGGATAGAAGAAATGGGAAAATGGGTTTTGAAAAAAGACACTCATACTTTCTTTCCTAGCAAATGGGATATTAATAAAATAAAGAAAGTAGTACAGGAAGCGAGTGAGAATATTTTAGAACGAGAAGGAAATAGATATATTGGGAAAACCAAGTCAGGAATTAAAATTGAAATGTACATTGATCCCAAAACAAGAGAAGTTAGAACGGCATATATAACCTTTAAAAATTTATAAAATGAGTAAAGTAGAATTTAAGATAGTAGATAATGATTTTCAAGTTGTAAAGTCAACAAATGATAAATACTTATTATTATCTTTATTTATTGGACAGTTTCGTTTTCGAGATAATATTCAGGAAATTATAGATTTGCTAGAATCTGTAAGAAACGGCAGCAAAACTTGGTTAGAAGCAAATGATGATCTTATGTTTATGCAGATAGGCTATATGTGTGGAGATTTTAAATGTGATAAAGACACGGCTTATTTTATTGCAGATAGCTCTACTTCTTATCAAAACTTAGAAATGCCTCTACAAGAAGTCATAGACCTGATGAAAGATTGGAAAGCATTTTAATTTAAAGGCAACCTTTTGGTTGCTTTTATTCTTTTAGATAGAAAGAATGGGAAAATGGGTTTTGAAAAAAGACACTCACACATTCTTTCCAAGCAAATGGGATATTAATAAAATAAAGAAAGTGGTAAAGGAAGCGAGTGAGAATATTACCTTTTCAGATGGAAGAAAGTTTGTTGATATTATTGCTGAATATGAAAAAAAATTAGTAGATGCTATTGTAACCCATAACCACCCAAGAGGAAATAGTTTGAGTACAGGTGATATTAGGTTATTTATGTTTAAAGGTTTAAAAGAATTGCGTGCCGTAGCGGGAACAGATGGAAGTGTATTCGTATTACGAAATTTAGGTGAGAAACTAAGCGCATCGGAATTAAGGAATATTCAAAAGGCAGTTGTAAAAGCTATCGCAGATAAAAAAGGTGCTAATGTATTTAGTAATTCTTTGGATGTAGCAGATGAATACATAAAGGAGTTAATGAAATACAAAAATAGATTTGAATATATTCACTATAAAAAATTATAAATTATGATAACAGAAAAAGATTTAGAAATACTGTATTATGTTATTCCAAAAAAATACAGACTAACGGCATTGGATCAAGAAATATATGATCCTAATACTCAAGAAAATTTTGAAAAAGAAGAGAAATTAGAAGAATTATTATATAAAAGTTCTTTGAATGAATTAATAGTTACTATTATTAAAGTATTCAAAGAAAAATATGCTAATCCAATGCCTATTTGGAGCGGAATTGTTTCTTATGAAAGAGATACCAAAAAAGAAAACTCAAAAAGATCAGATATTAAAAATCTAAAGTTTGATTTTAAATATGGAGTAGAAAGCATATTTGGTGGAGATACAGAATATTTGGATAATTTGTTTTTAGAATTTACAGTTCCATTTTCAGGTTTAAAAACAATTGTAAAAAATACTTTACAGGCAAACAATTTACAGAAACTACCCATAATGGCAAAACTGTTTTTACCATAGACGATAGTCCTATTCTGAAAATAGAAATCACAGATACTACTTTCCAGATGTTTATTGACAAGGATTCTTTTATAGATTACGGACAATAGATTAAAGCAGCTTTCGGGCTGCTTTTTAATCCAAAGAATTCCTCGAGGCTTGCCTCGGGGTAAAAGAGGAAAAGTTTGAAAAACGGATGGTTTTTCATCAAACTAAAAAATAAGTTCCACTAATACCTCGTGGGCTTGCCCCGGGGTTGTTTATATAATTTTCTGCAAAAAAGAAATAAATTTTGCAAAACCAAAACTTATCCACAAAAATAAAACACGACACGTTTTGTCGCCTTAAGACTTTATCTTTGTTTCAAATAAAAAACGAACAAATAGCAAATGAAAAAGGACTTTTATCTTACAAGATATGCACTCATTATCAAAAGGTTGGAAAGCTCACCGGCAACGTACAAACAATTGGAAGAGTACCTGCTCAATTCTTTTGAATTTCAGGATGCAGGAATTACAAGCTATTCCATCCGTACTTTGCAGAGAGATATCAAGGAAATTTCAAGTCTTTTCAATCTCAACATTCACAATAAAAAGAAAGGTGACAATTGCTATTACATAGAAAGCAGACCCGTAATGGAAGTGGACGAATACAACCAGAAATTGTTGGAATCGTTCCAGATAAGCAGTGCCCTGAATCTCCACCCGGATTTTTCGGAATTTATTTTTTTTGAGTCCAGAAAGCCGACAGGTTTAGAAAATTTTTACGATCTGTTTTTTGCTATCCGCAACAAAAGAATAGTGACATTTGAGTATTATAATTATCAGAATCATCTTATTTCTGCAAGAAAAGTTCATCCGTTGGCTTTGAAGGAATCTCAAAGCAGATGGTATCTTATAGCTATTGATACCAAAGATAAAATGCTTAAATCTTTCGGATTAGACAGAATGCAGTTTCTTGATGTAAGCAGTGGAAAATTCAGGGAAAAATATAAGTATAATTTCAAAGAGCATTTTAAATATGCTTTTGGAGTGATGAATCTTTCCGAACAAAGCCCTCAGAGAATTGTATTGAAATGTACCAAACAACAAGGAGAATATATTAAGAGCTTTCCGCTCCATCACTCCCAATCTGTTTTGAAAAAAACGGATAAAGAAATATTTTTTGAATTGTATCTTCATCCTACCTACGATTTTATTCAGGAGATCTTATCTTATGGCAAAGAAGTAGTAGTTTCAGAACCTGAAAATCTAACAAAAGAAATCAAAAATCATCTTTTGGATGCCATCCAAAATTATGGATAAAAATAGTTTATCAATATTCTCTAACGATTGAGTTGGTTTTTCTTCAGCCAAAAAGAAGTTGCCTGATAAGCAGAAATGGTTTCATTTACTAAAGAAACATCCGGTTTTTTTACAAGATTTTCTTTGTAATAAATATTGATCGCATTGGCAGGTAAAGCGTCTTTCTGTAGAGTTAGAGAATATTGTTTTATTTTTTGGGGAGGAGAGATCACTGTAAGATATCCATCCTTTACAAGTCCTAAATCCTGATAAGTTGCAATGTAAGCTCTTGGCTGAAAATTATCTTTAAAAACATCCTGACCCAAAAATTTGGAAGTATAATTAAAATTCAGTAAACCGAAAACGGTAGGCATTATATCAATTTGTGACATCAGCGTATCCAATTTCTGAGGCGCAACAAATCCTTCGGAAAAAATCATTGCCGGGATTCGGTATTTATCCATCGGAAGCTCTGTTTTTCCGGCGCTTGAAGCACAATGATCGGCTACAATCACAAATACCGTATTTTTGTACCAGTCTTGTTTTTTTGCCATTTCGAAAAATCTCTTTAGAGCATAATCCGTATATTTTACACCTCCTTCTCGGGATTTTGATTTCCCTGAAATATCAATTTTTCCTTCCGGATAAGTAAAAGGACGATGATTGGAGACCGTCATCCAATGGTTGAAAAAAGGTTTTCCGGATTTTGCTTCACCATTCATTACTTGGATGGCTTTTTTTGCCATATCTTCATCGCAAACTCCCCACACATTTGCAAACGTGATTTCCTCAGGTTTAAAATTATTTCTATCAACAATTTCATATCCATTTCCCGAAAAGAAATCTTCCATATTATCGAAATAGCTGTATCCTCCGTATAAATATTTTACATCGTAGCCTTTGGATTTAAAAACACTTCCTGTCGTAAATTTATTTTTATTGTTATTTCGTTTAATAATGCTTTCTCCGGCAGTTGGTGGTATACAAAGCGTTAATGCTTCCAATCCTCTTACAGTACGGTTTCCGGTAGCATATATATTGGTGAACAGCAAAGATTTTTCAGCAAGACTGTCCAAAAAAGGAGTAATTTTTTGTGTATTTCCAAAATGTTCCAGAAAATCAGCTGAAAGACTTTCGATAGAAATTAAAACAACATTTTTTTTAAGTTCTGGGGAAGATGAGGTGATTTGATGACTTAATTGTGGAGCGCTAAGATTTTTGAGAAAAATAGCTTCCGCCGTTTTTTGAGGAAGAGTGGGATAGAATTTAAAAAAATCCAGCTCGTTATTTGTAAAGGCTTTATAGAATTTTGGAAGTCCGTTTGATTGGATTTCTTCAGCAAATATATCGGGAGATTTGGCATCCGATAATTTTTCTATTCCGAAAACTGAAATTCCGCAAATGACAATAAAAGAAACAAGAAGCCAAATTTTTTGAAAAAAATCAGGCAATTCTAAAAGCTCATTTTTTGTTCGTTTAAAAATAAAATAGGCTACTAAAGCCGTTAAAATGAAAATCACTGAAAATAACGGAATAATGGGATAACTTTCCATAATATTTCCGATAACTTCATTGGTATAAATCAAATAATCAACAGCTATGAAGTTGTAGCGTACTCCGAATTCATTCCAAAAGAAATATTCGCTTACTGCATTGAAAATAATGAGTAACACATATAAAAATAGTGTAATGAAATAAAGGATATTTCTAATCTGTATCCTTTTTGAAGGTAAAAAAAGCAGCAATCCAAACAGCAGGGTTTTCAATCCTACAAAGGATAATCCTACTTCCGTTGCCGAACCACCGTATTGCTTCAAAATATTATTGGGAACCAACCATATATAAAGGAAAAGCAAAATGAAACCTGCAAAAACAATATATCCGTAAGGTTTCTTGTATTTGGAATCTGAAAGAAATAAAAAATATAGAGCAAGCAAAGAACTTGCTAATGAAAAAACAAAAATATCATTCAGTATTCCTACTGATACTATTTTCAGAATTTCTGAAATGCTGAAATGAGAAGTAGTTATTGGATGAAAAATAAAAATTATTCTCAAAATAAAAGAAACCAAGAGGTAAAATATACCGACATACAAGAATGGTTTTGTTTTGTTTAGAATAGCTTTCATTTTAAATTGAATTTAGGGTTTTCCAAAGCCAATGCTTCCCTTTTTGGAAGAAAGATTTTTTTTGAAATGAATCATTTGTAAAGCACTAACCGCAGCTTCCACTCCTTTATTTCCAAGATTTCCTCCGCTTCTTGCAATAGATTGCTCTTTTGTATCATCAGTAAGCACACAAAAAATAGTAGGGACATTGGTAAGTACGTTACAATCTTTAATCCCTTGTGCAACGGCAGAACATACATAATCAAAATGTGGAGTTTCTCCACGGATTACACAGCCTATAGCAATTACCGCATCATATTTATTTTCTTTACAAAGCTGCATAGAAGCATAGCAAAGTTCGAATGCACCAGGAACTTGGAAAAGTTTTATATTTTCAGATTTTACGCCTTCCTTTTCTAAAATTTCTACACAAGCATCACGAAGGTTATGTGTTATAAAATCGTTCCACTCAGAAAACACAATGCCGATGTTGAATTCATCGGCATTTGCTATATTCAGTGGTTTGTAATCAGAAAGATTTACAGTAGCCATTTTTAGTAATATTTGGTCATTTCAATGTATGCATCACTCATTCCATTGTCATAGTCCTGATATTTTTCATCAATGCTTGAAAAATATTTTTTAGCGTCAGCATTTTTTTTCAAAGCCAGTGAAAGAAGTCCTGCTTTTTTAGTAAAATAATAGGAAGTATAAGGATCATCTGATGCAGAAATAGCTTTTTCTAAACTAGCAAGAGCGTCTTCATTTTTATTTAAATTACTTTGACAATCTGACATTGCTCCATACTTCATAGCCATAAGAATTTTGTTGTCGGAAGAAAATTTATCCAAAAGATCATACGCTTCCTGATATTTTCCTTCTTTGAATTTCAGTAAACCTGCATTATAAGCAGAAAGTTTTCCAACATCAGTTCCTGAATATTCATTGAATGTACCAAGATAACCAGGATTAGCGGCAGATTTTCCTCCTAATGCTTCTTTGTCTTTACCTTCGGAAAAATATTTCTGAGCAGCTAAATAACTTTTTGTAGCTTCTTCATTTTTAGGATTTACCACATATTGCTGATATGCAAAATATCCTAAAATACCTAATACAAGAACCGCAAAAACGCCTATTAGTGTTTTTGAATGCTTTTCAATAAAACGTTCCGTATTAAGGGCAGACTGATCCAAGTCTTTGAAAACTTCTACCGTTTCTTTTCCTTCTAATTCTTTATTTTGATTTTTTGCCATAGCGTTTAAAATTGAAGTGCAAATTTAATTGTTTCCTAATGATTTACAAAATTCTAAATACCGAAACTTAAGAATATTGCCGAATTATTCTAATATTTCAGAATATTGTACACTTCTGCACCGAATTTCTGAAGCCTTTCTTCACCATCCAGAAACTTCAATCCTATCAGAAAACTGAATTGAGAGACAATTCCGCCTTGCTTTTCAATTAGTTTTGCAGCAGCTTCCGTAGTTCCTCCGGTTGCAAGAAGATCATCGTGGATCAGAACTCTTTGTCCTTCTTTCAATTGTCCTTCTTTCATTTCTATTTCGGAAGTTCCGTATTCAAGATCGTATTTCTGACCAATAAACGGAGGAGGTAATTTTCCTTTTTTCCGTACCAAAATAAAAGGAACTTCCAAAGCAACAGCTATCGCAATTCCAAAAAGAAATCCACGACTTTCAATTCCGCAAACGGCATCTATTTTTCCTCTGCTGAAGTTTGCAAGATCTTCAATCACTTCTTCATACAATTTCGGATATAGAAAAATTGGAGAAATATCTTTGAATTGAATTCCAGCTTGTGGAAAATCCGGAATGTTTTGAATGGTTTCTTCCAGTTTTTTTATAAGTTCGGGTGATGCCATTTTGTGGGTTACTTCTTGGTTATGGATTGTTTAGTTTATTTTGTAACTTGAAATTTTCCACTCTCCATTTACATTTTTCAGTCCGAAATTTACAACAAGAGATGTCGTTTTTCCATTTTTATCAGTTACATCATAAGTTGCCGAAACCGTTGCAGTATTGTCGTTATTATTTTTTGTAGTAATATTTTTAACGTTCAGATTCTTTACAGCTCCAAACCCGGAAGTAGGATTGGAGAAATTTTCGTATGAACCCCAATTCGGATTTGCAGAAGTTTCATAAGCTGCTTTTAAGTTTTGAGCGCTAAGATTATTTAAAAATTTTGATACCGTTGCTTTAGGATCTTTTTTTACTACAGGAGTTGTCGTTTCTGTAGTATTCGGATCTGTAGCCTGATCTTGTGGCTGATTTTCTTCTGTATTTTCTGTTGCAGTCTCTGTTGAGGTATTTTGTTCCTGTTGTACAACTGGAGCAACCATTGCTTTTGGATTTACGACAAATCCTATTTTTGACATTTTATATGTTTTAGCAGTAGTTTTTACCGAAACGGTAATATCAATTTTATTATCAACAACTTTATTTGCAGGAAGTGAAGAGAATTTAAGATTAAATCCTTTGAAATTATTATCCTGCATTAGATTTTTATTGGTAAGTAATTTTACGCCGTTGCTGGATATTTGAAGGGTTGTTTCCAAACCTGCTCCTTCAAAAACAATAGGTTTTCCGGTTCTGTCCAACAAACGAGGAATAATCTGTATGGCTTTTACACCTGAAATACTGTCTACGGAAGTATTTTTCGTGATGATATTTAAAGAATTAGCTTTTACATCATTTGGATCAGCTTCTGTTGCTGTTTCGTCTCCAAAAATATTCATTTCTCCCAGAGATGGCGGTCCATTACTGCTCCAGTCTATGCCATTTTTTTGAGCGACCTGATTGGCCAATGCAAAAATTTCCGGAACTTTTTTCCCATTTAGAAGTTGTCCCAATGCTTTCAATTCATTAGCATCACCCTCTGCTTCTACACCAAATGTCTTGAGGATATATAAGGCTTCGTTAAATTTTATTTGCTTAATAGTCGTCAAGCTCGATGCCATATCGTTAATACTTGACTGAAAGGTTTTGGTATTGGTTGCATCTACTTGATCCTTTTTACAAGAAATGACAAGAAATAATAAAAGGATAAATAAAGAAAGTGTTTTTTTCATTTGTGGAGGTTTTTCACAAAATTAATAAAATCTATTATTTTTTTTGAATATAAATTTAACTAAAAAACCGATTGAAATGCTTCAACCGGTTTATATTGTTTTTCCAAATTATTTTAGAAAGGATATTCATAAATTTTGGATTCGTGTACAAATGGATTTCCTTCAGGAATAAGTTTAAGTTTAGTAAGAGCTGTATTTATAACGAATACAAATAAACCGGCTACAAATAAAACTGATCCAAAGAAAAGAAGGAACAAATCTAAAGATTTCCAGTATGGGCCTACTGTTCCCGGCATTACCATATTGAAGTAATCTAAAATGTGCCCACAAATTACAACTATTGCCATTGTACAAACTACAGTATAATTTCTCTTAATACTTGAGCTTACCATTACCAATAACGGAACTAAGAAATTCACAATTAGCATTGGTAAGAAAGTAGGAGCGTAATATTGGAATCTTCCAAAGAAATAGTTTACTTCTTCCGGAATGTTTGCATACCAATACAACATAAATTGAGCAAACCATGTATACGTCCAAAGCATAGAAGTTGCAAAAAGGAATTTTCCTAAATCATGCAAGTGATTATCATTAAATTGAGGAAGGAATCCATTTTTTTTCAGATAAACACTAAAAAGAATGATTACTGCAATTCCACTTGTCAGACAACTCACCATAGAATACCAAATATACATGGTAGAATACCAGTGAGGATCAATAGACATCAACCAATCCCAAGCCCAAGACGCAGAACAGAATCCGAAAAATACAATATATCCGACAGCCCATCTGTAAAGCATTTGATAATCTCTTGGAGATTTTGTTTCATCTACTTTTTTAGATTGTGATTTTAGTTTCCATGCAAAGAAAGAAGCACCAATAATGTAAATAAATGTTCTAACTAAATAGAAAGGAATATTTAAGAATTTTTTCTTTTCATAAAGAATGACATCAAAATGTGGAGAACCTTCTTTTGTGAGTTCCGGATCCATCCAATGGAAAAGATGTCCGTTATGAGTAGCATTCAGTAAAACAATAATCAGAACAATTGCACCACCTACAGGAATATAAGAAGCAATAGCTTCCATTACTCTTGTTACGATAATAGACCAACCTGCATGAGCAGCATGCTGAATAGAGTAGAAAAATAAAACAACACAACTTACTCCAAAAAAGAATACTGCTACAGAATGAATTGCAGCTAAAGGACGATTATGAACCTGAGTAGTAGCATGCTCCAAATGTGCTGCATGATCTTGAGGTCCCACCAATTCGCTAGAATGTGAAGGAGCAGTGTGTCCATTGGAGTGAGCTGCTTCCATCAAATGTTCAATTTTTGCTGAATCAATACCATGATTGATGAAATATCCTGCAGCAAAAAGCACCAGTCCTAAAACGATGAGTATAATTGAAGTTAATTTTAATTTAGGTGAAAAAGTATACATTTTTTCTTCTTTTAATTATTTAGTAGCTGTTGAATCTGTTTTTGCTGCACCAGCAGTTGTAGCAGCAGGAACGCTTCCTCCTTTAAAGGCACTCATTACATACATGGCAACACGCCATCTATCTCCCGGTTTCAACTGACCTGCATAAGAACCCATTGCATTTCTACCATAGCTTAGTACATAGTGTACAGAACCTACAGTAATTTGTCTATCCTTATAATTTGGAACACCGGAATATGCACCGCTTTTTACAATTGGACCTTGTCCGTCCCCACCAGTTCCATGACAAGCAGAACATGTATGATCGAATAAAATTTTACCCCTTTCAATATCTTTATCCTTATTTTTAGGATCAAGAGGAGAAACAGTTATTGATTTTGAAGTTTCATATCCTGCATTGTACTGATCTGGAGATAATGCTTTATCATAATTTGTTTCAACAACACCATCAGCATTTTGAGAAATAGTTCCCTCTACAGGAGAAAGACCTGTAGCTCCATCGTTTTTAGTAAAAAGAGGAATCTCATTATCGTGATCAGAGTAAGGATCATCAGCTTTCATCAATGGATCGTAAGCAACCGGAAAATACATATCCGGAAAATATACCAAAGGCGGATTATCTTTTGGTCCACATGAATTAAGCAAAATCGTTGTTAAACCTAAGACTGCTGTTATTTTTAATATATTCTTTTTCATGTTAAGCATCTTTTACGGTTATTTCTTCAACACCAGTATCAATCAATATCTGCTTTACAGTTTCCACGTCTTCCGTTACAAACTCCATCATGAATTTATCATCCGTAGTTCTTGGATCCGGATTTTGTGCAGGACAACCAGGATACATTTTGTTTCTCGCCAAAAAAGTAAGAGACATCATGTGTGCAGCACAGAAAACCATAAGCTCAAACATTGGTACTACGAAAGCAGGCATATTGTGTCCCCAATCAAAAGAAGGTTTTCCTCCAATATTTTGTGGCCAGTCATGGTTCATCATATACCACGTTACAGTTGCTCCGATAGTAACTCCATAGCAAGCATAGATAAATGCAGCATCAGAAATTCTGGTTTTTCTAAGTTTTAAAGCTTTATCCAACCCGTGAACAGGAAATGGAGTATACACTTCATTAATTTTAATTCCTTTATCCATAAAGGTTTTTACGCCATGCATCAAATCGTCATCGTCTGCGTAAACTCCGTAAATAATTTTAGTGGTGCTCATCTCCTTCTTTTGCTTTATAAGTTTCACCAGAAATTTTCAAAATCGATTTTAATTCTGCCTGTGCAATTACAGGGAATGTTCTTGCATATAAAAGGAATAATACAGAGAAGAATCCGATAGTTCCTAAATATACTCCCACATCAATAATGGTAGGTTTAAACATTGTCCAAGATCCAGGTAAATAGTCTCTTGAAAGGTTGATAACAATAATGTCAAAACGCTCGAACCACATACCGATATTGATAATTAGGGCAATAATAAATGTTGCCAAAATATTTGTTCTTACTCTCTTGAACCAGAATAAAGCCGGAATTACAAGGTTGCAAATAATCAACGCCCAGAAAGCCCACCAATAAGGTCCTGTTGCTGCTCCCGGAGAAAGATATGTAAAATCTTCAAATCTGGAACCGGAATACCATCCGATAAAATACTCCGTTGCGTATGCTACAGTTACCATTCCTCCTGTTACAATAATTACTATGTTCATAATTTCAATATGATACATCGTAATATATTCTTCAAGATGGCAAACTTTTCTTGCAACTAACAATAGTGTTTGTACCATTGCAAATCCCGAAAAAATTGCTCCTGCAACGAAATAAGGAGGATAGATTGTAGAGTGCCATCCTTTAATTACCGAAGTCGAGAAGTCAAAGGATACGGTTGTATGTACTGAGAATACAAGAGGAGTTGCTAAACCTGCTAATACTAAAGATAATTCTTCAAATCTTTGCCAGTGTTTTGCTTTTCCACCCCATCCGAAAGATAAAAGAGTATAAATTTTTCTCGTCCATGGAGTTTTTGCTCTGTCTCTGATCATTGCAAAGTCAGGAATCAATCCCATAAACCAGAAAACTGTGGATACTGAGAAATATGTTGAGATTGCAAATACGTCCCAAAGTAGAGGTGAATTGAAATTCGGCCAAAGAGATCCGAATTGGTTTGGTAAAGGGAAAACCCAATATCCTACCCAAACTCTACCCATGTGAATTACCGGAAAGATTGCTGCCTGTACTACCGCAAAAATAGTCATCGCTTCCGCAGATCTGTTTACGGACATTCTCCATCTTTGTCTAAATAATAATAATACTGCAGAAATTAGAGTTCCGGCGTGACCAATACCTACCCACCAAACGAAATTGGTAATATCCCAACCCCAGTTGATGGTTCTGTTTAGACCCCAAGATCCAATTCCGGTACCAATTGTATAAGCGATACACCCAAATCCGTAGATAAATAGAGCTAAAGCAGCGTATAAAGAAATCCACCATAATTTTCCCGCTCTTTCTTCAATAGGTCTCGCAATATCTTCTGTGATATCATGATATGTTTTGTGACCAATAATTAAAGGTTCCCTAATCGGGGCTTCGTAATGTGACATTTTATATTACCTTATTATTATTTAAACATTTGATTCTTTTCTATTTCTTACTTTAGTGTGATAGAATACATTTGGTTTTGTACCGATCTCCTCTAGTAGATAATATCTTCTGTTGCTATTGTACAGTTCTCTTACTGTTGAAGTTTTATCATTCATGTCTCCGAATTGCAGCGCTCCTGTAGAACAAGCAGCAGCACAAGCACTTGATTTTTTGAATTCTTCATCAGTAACAGCTCTGTTTTCTTTCTTAGCATTCAGAATTGTTGATTGAGTTTGCTGGATACACATTGAGCATTTTTCCATTACCCCTCTTGTTCTGGTTACAACATCAGGATTCAGAACCATTCTTCCTAAATCATTATTCATATTGTAATCGAACTTGTCATTCAATGCATAATTGAACCAGTTAAATCTTCTTACTTTATATGGACAGTTGTTTGCACAATATCTTGTACCAATACATCTGTTGTAAGCCATTTGGTTTTGACCTTGTTTTCCATGAGAAGTAGCAGCAACCGGACACACAGTTTCACAAGGAGCGTGGTTACAATGCTGACACATTACCGGTTGGAAAATCACATCCGGACTTTCACTTGGTTCAATTAATATATCGTAAAGGTTAGGAACATTTAATCCTCTGTCTACACCTTCTTTTGTTTCAATTTTTTCTTTTGCAGAGTAGTAACGGTCAATTCTTAACCAGTACATGTCTCTCGACATTCTGATTTCGTCTTTTCCTACAACTGCAGTATTATTTTCAGCCTGACAAGCAATTACGCAAGCTCCACAACCAGTACAAGAATTTAAGTCTACTGAAAGATTGAAATGTGGTCCATCAGTATCGTCAAAAGAATCCCAAAGGTCGATTTTTTTGGCAGGCAAAGCTCCACCAATAGTATGATATTCCAAAGGCTTGTTCCAACCATGGTGTTCATCATCGAAAGGAACAGTAAGGAAAGTTTCCAAAGGAACTTCTTTTGCTATTTCGTAACGACCCATCAAAGTATTTTGAAGCTGCATTCCTGCAAATTCATGTACTTCTTCTGTTTTTTCAATTTTTACATTGGAAAGAGAAGTGTTTGATCCATCGAATAAAGGATAAGCATTTACACCTGTTTCAGCTACTTTTCCGGAGTTTTTCTTACCATAACCTAAAGCAAGACCAAGAGATCCTTCTGCTTGTCCAGGTTGAATATAAACAGGAACATCTTTTAGTGTAACATTATTTACAGTAAGATTTACTTTATCACCATCAAGCTGCATTCTTGCATTCAGATTATTTTCAATTCCTAAATCTTTTGCATCTTTTGGTGAAATAGTAAGGTAATTATCCCAAGATAATCTCGTAATTGGATCCGGCATTTCCATTAACCATGGGTTGTTGGATTGAGTTCCGTCTCCGATTGCCGTTTTAGTATACAATTGCAATTCTAATGGTGCAGATTTGAATCCTGCCAATTCTGTAATCGCTTTTGCAGCGTCTCCACCTGAATATGCTAATGTAACTGCATTTCCAATTGCATTGAATCCGTTATACAACGCTTTGTTGAAAGAATTTCCTCCCAATAAAGAGGTTGCATTATTTTTTAAATAATTGTAATAATTATTAGCAGAACTGTTTTTTCCATTAATCCAAACCAATAAAGACTCTTCAATCTGTCTAGGTTTAAATACTTTTTGAATGGTTGGCTGCATCAAAGAATAAACCCCTGATTCCGGAGTAATATCTCCCCAAGATTCCAACCAATGAGCAGAAGGAATTACTACTTTTGCTGCTTTATATATTTCATTCTTCTTATCTGTCGTTGCAATAACGTGAGGAACATTTTTAACTGCCGCTTCAAAGGCTGCTCCTTTATTAGAAGAATAAATTGGGTTTACATTGTTGGTAATCAGAACTTCTACTTGTTTATTGTTCATCCAACCAAGGAATTCCTGATATCTTGCATGATCGTATTCTTTCAAAAGATTTGCTTTTCCTGTGAAAGCTACTGATCCTAATTTTTGATTAATTAAATGTGCTAAAACATAAGCCGCTTTCGAACCTTCTGCAAAGACAACTGCCTTGTTTCCTTTTGCCTGAAGCTCCTTTACAATTGCAGTAGCATTCTTATCCGCAGTTCCACCGTTTAAACCTTTGTATACTTCTACTAAAGTTTTAAAAACAGCGCTCGGCTTCATTTTAATTCTAGTATCTGCATTTGCACCAGTAAGACTCATATTAGATTCTACCTGAATATGTCTCAACATATCTTTTCCAGGTTTTCTGGCAGCAGCATAAGAAACTTCAAGACTTTGAGCATTGTAATCTCCTAAGAAATCGGCATTGAAAGAAACCACCAACTGAGATTCTGTTAAATCATAAACAGGTAACGCTCTTTGCCCGAAAACTTCCAGAGATGCGTCTAACGCAGCAGCATAAGGATAAGCATCATACGTTACGAGTTCAGCAGTTGGATATTTTGCTTTGAAATCTGCAAAAAGCTTTTTGAAAGTAGGGCTTGGAAAAGAATGAGATAATACTACAATTTTTTTCGCACCAGCTCCTGAAAGCGCTTTTAAAACATAGTCGTCTACTTTATCAAAAGTTTCGTCTTTCCCGTCAAGTTTTGGTTGTTTTACTTTATCATTATCGTATAAAGAAAGAACGCTTGCTTGTGCTCTTGCATTGGTTTTTCCTAAATTTCCCGCAGCTGGATTAGCATCAATTCTAATTGGTCTTCCTTCCCGCGTTTTTACTAAAACACTTGCAAAATCAAAACCATCAAAATAAGTGGAAGCGAAGAAATTTGGCAATCCCGGAGTAATACTATGAGGTTTTACTACATAAGGAATTGTTTTGATAACAGGAGCCTCACATGCAGCCAAAGTAACTGCCGCAGTTGAAAATCCTAAAAGTTTCAGAAAGTCTCTTCTTGAAGTGCTTGAAGAGTTCGTTTTCTCATCACCCAAAAAATCTTCAACCGGAATTTCATTTTGAAACTCTTTCTGAGCCAGCTTATTGTTCAAAGCCGGATCTTTAAGTTCATGAATACTTCTGAATTGTATTTTGTTTGAAGCCATTTATACTTCTATTTTTCGTTATTAATTAATAGTGACATTTACCACACTCAAGTCCGCCAATTGCAGCTACTGTAATTTTACCTTCAGAGTTTGGATATTGTTTTTTCAACTTATCATGCAGACTTTTGAAATATTCCTGATTGTATCCGTTCGTCATATCCACTTCTGTAGTTCTGTGACATTCGATACACCATCCCATTGTAAAATTATTTGCCATCTGAACCACATTCATGGTATCAATTTTTCCGTGACAAGCCTTACATACAACATCAATTTGATTTTCAGGATTTTTCTTATTGAAAGAATTGATGATTGCCTTTTCTCCGGCAATTACGTGTTGAGAGTGATTGAAGTAAACAAAATCCGGCATATTGTGAATTCTTGTCCACTCAATTGGCTTTGTTTTTCCAGTATATTGCTGTTTTGCAGGATCCCAGCCAGCCGCAGCATATATTTTTTGAATTTCCCCAGTATAGAATTCTTTGCTCTTACCAGGTTCTATATATTTTCCTTTGTATTCTGAAATCATTCTGTGGCAGTTCATACAAACATTTACAGAAGGAATTTCGGAAACTTTTCCATATTTTGCACTGGAGTGGCAAAGCTGGCAATCAATTTTATTTTCCCCCGCGTGAATTTTGTGTGAGAAATAGATTGGTTGTTCCGGCTTATATCCTTTATAAACACCAATCCACATCATCCAGTTCCAAAGTCCATAAGCAGCAAGAATAGTAAGGATCCCAAGAATTCCTTTTCCTACGACACTGTATTTTTGGTATAATTCTGCGAAGGTAAGAGCTCTTGTAGAATTCAGGTCTGAAAGCTCTTCTGTCTGCTGAAGTTTTACTAATTGTCTTAATTTCAAAAGTAGCCAAACAAGTAATAAAGCAATGGCAATAAGCGCGATAAGAATTGCTTTAGAGTTTGCACTTTGTTGTTGAGCTTTTTGCAGAGCCTCTAAAGAAGCCTGGCTATCTTCCGCTCCAGCTTTGGTATCAGTAGCTGCTGGTTCAGCAGGAGGATTGGAAGTGTAAGCAAGGATATTGTCAATATCAGCGTCTGTGAGATTTGGAAACTGAAGCATTTCAGTTTTGTTGAATTTTTCAAAAACCTCATTGGCATATTTGTCTCCAGAAGCTCTAAAGGCTTTATTGTCTTTGATCCATTTGTAAAACCAGTCTTTTTCAATATTTTGATCTTTTTTCAGACGTTCTACAACTCCACCTAATGCAGGACCAATAACTTGCTTATCCAAAGCGTGACACGCTGTACAGTTTGCCTTAAATAGTTCCTGCCCTTTCGCAGGATCACCTTGTGCATACACTGAAGCGCTGGTTGATAACAATAGACCTATTGCAATCAGCCCTTTCTTGTAATGCTTTCTCCAACTAATCATTTATATAATCTTGGGTTAGTAAAATTTTAGATTTACATTCAATTCGGCAAAAATATAACTTTTAACAGAAATTTAACGCCTAACATTACTGCTAAATATCATTTTTTATAATTTGTAATAATTCTAAATAACTAAGTTTGGAATAATTTTTATTTGTTTTATTTTTGCCAAAATTATTTTAATGAAAAGTTTGATCAAAATTTCTTTCATTTTTTCTTTTGCATTTTTTTTCCAATCAAATGCTCAGGTTGTAGTGAAGAATGATACCATTTCGGGAACTCCATTGGTGATATCGATGGATGAAAGAATTAATAATGCTTTGGAAAGTGCAGAGGATAACTGTACAAGAATTTCAAAGATTGATAATTTTGATAATAATTCTTCATCTTCTTCCGGAGGTTCCAAAACAGTGATAAAGGTTCCTGAAAAAGAAATGTCCAATGCAGAAATTTGCAAAAAAAATCCAAGAATTATGGGTTACAAGATCCAGCTTACGGTGGTGAAAAGCAACGAAGAAGCAAGAGAAGTAGGATTATATTTCAGGAGAAGATTTCCAAATATAAAAGTTGAAATTGACGCTTCTCTACGTCCAAATTATAAAGTAATGGCGGGAAGCTACTTCAGTAAACAAAGTGCGGCTTCAGATCTTAAAAAGATAAAAGAATATTTTAAATCAGCAGTTCCTATCCAGTATCGTGTTTTCTGTGTGGAGGCAAAATAAAATATTTTGATAAAATGAAAATCCCCAATTTGGGGATTTTATTTTTTAATTTTTCACTAATAGACGGAAACCTTCTCCGTGTACATTGATGATTTCCAAACCATCATCATCTTTTAGTAGCTTACGCAATTTTGCAATATATACATCCATGCTTCTTGCCGTAAAATAATTTTCTTTTTTCCAGATTTTTCTAAGTGCCAGATCTCTTGGCATAAAATCATTTCTGTGTAAGCAAAGTAATTTTAAAAGTTCATTTTCTTTTGGAGAAAGTTTATATTCTTTATCTCCGACTCTCAATTGGCGAAGCATAGAATCAAAGAAAATGTTACTGATTTTAAACTGTTCCTGTTCTTCATCTTCCAAAGAAGCGCTTCTTTGCAGGATCGCTTTTATTTTGTAAAGTAGAAGTTCGGTATCGAAAGGTTTTGTAATATAATCATCTGCACCAAGCTGATATCCTTTCAGTATATCTTCGCGCATATTTCTTGCGGTAAGGAAAATAATAGGTTTTGTTTTATCAATTTTCTTTACATCTTCAGCTAAGGAAAAGCCATCTTTTTTTGGCATCATTACATCAAAAATGCAAATGTCAAAATCTTTTTCGGTAAATTCTTTTAAGCCTTGTTCTCCGTCTGTTGCCAGTGTAACGTCGAAGTTATTTATTGTAAGATAATCTTTCAGCACTGCGCCGAAACTTTGATCGTCTTCTACAAGTAAGATTCTGTTGCTCATATCTTTAGAATTAATATTTTAATAATTAGTGATTTTTTATTTAGACCATTGGTAATTTCACAGTGAATGTAGAGCCCTTTCCTTTATGAGATTCTACGGAAATTTGTCCTTTATGCAGCTCTACAATTTTTTTCACATAAGAAAGTCCAAGTCCTTGTCCTTTTACATTGTGGATATTTCCGGTTTCTTCGCGGAAGAATTTTTCAAAAATTTTGGTTTTGTTTTGTATGTCCATTCCCATTCCTTTATCCGAAATTTCGATGACGTACCAGTTTCCTTCATTTCTCGTTTTTATTTTTATTTCGGGAGCTTCGGGAGAATATTTATTGGCATTATCCAGAAGATTGATCAGCATATTGGAAAAATGAAATTCGTCAATTTTAAAATTATATTTATCCGCCTGAAATTCCTGTGTAAATGTCCCGCTTCTCTGTGCAACAATAAGTCCGAAAGATTCTGAAATTTCTTTGATAAGGCCACGAACATTGGCTTCTTTTAAAAATAATTTCACTTCATTTCTTTCCAATTTACTCATATTCAGGACGTTTTCTACCTGCTTTTTCATTCTCAGATTTTCCTGTTTGATGAGGTTGGAATAATATTTCACTTTTTCCGGATTCGTGGCAATTTTGTCATTTGCCAATGAATCGGTTGCTACAGAAATTGTCGCTAAAGGCGTTTTGAATTCGTGAGACATATTATTGATGAAATCCGTTTTTACTTCCGAAATTTTCTTTTGTTTCATCATATAATTGATGGAAATGATATAAATCCCCAAAATGGTAAGCAAAGACATAAAGGTTCCCAAAAGCATGGGAAGATTATTTTTTGCGAGTGAATATTCTTTTCTCGGAAAAACCAGCGATAGAGTATATAAAGTACGATCTTTATTATCCGTAAAAAGAGGATAAGAATAATTGCTCAGATCTTTTTGCTCCTTAAAAATAACATTGGTAACGACAGTTGGTTTATTATTTTTATCAATAACGCTGAATCCGAATTTTGTCGTTATTCCTTTCATTTTCAGTTCTTTATTCAGAACAGAATCTAATGTTTTATTGTCTACTCTTTTATTGATGGGCAAATTAGAAGCATTTAGTTTGGCAAATTCTTTTAATGAATATTCACCATTTTGTATGGATTGGCTGAGATCGGAAGTGAGAAGTTCGGGAGTGTTTGTATCTTTTTTAATATGGACTAATGCTTCATCTGTATACATTTTGGTAAGATTCAGGCTATCTCCTTTTAGGGAAATCGGAATTTGCTGTTTTTCAATAATGTTTTTGGAATAGGTAATGGATCTTCTGCTTGCTGAATCTTCCACCTGTTGAATCGTAGTAAGTGTAGGCTGATTACCACCCGCAATCACACTTTTTCCAAAATTTTTGTATTCACGGTTAAGGTATTTATCTATTTCAATATCAGAAATTTTCTTGGTAGAAGTTTCCAAAGCGGAATATACTTTATTGGAAAAATCTTGTTCCAAAGCAGAATAATAGCCTTTAAGCCAATAAAATTGTAAGGTTACAAAGACGATTAATGAAATCGTCATAAAAACGGATATGATTGGGATAAATCTATTATTCATGGATAAATTTTCAATTCCAAATGTTAAAATTACTGTTTTTAACAAAATAAACGTAATAAATTAATTTTTATTTTATTAAAGTTTTCTTAAAAATTGAATTTTTAACATTTTATTGTGAATATCAAATTATTTGCCATGTTGTAAGTTTTGAGTATAAATACTATCGTAAATTTGTAAAAAAAGAAATAATGAATACAGAGATTGTTTTTAATGTAGATCATGACGAAGCCACTATTTTCGTTATGAAGATTTATGAAAGTAACGTCTCCATTGTTTGGGATTATTTCACAAAACCGGAACTTCTGGATTTGTGGTGGGCTCCAAAACCATGGAAATGCGAGACAAAAAGTCATGATTTCCAAAACGGCGGAAAATGGCATTACGCAATGGTTGGTCCAAGCGGAGAGCGTCATTACGCCAATGCAGAATTTTTGGAAATTACACCAAAGAGAAGCATCTCATGGAGAGATTATTTTTCGGATGAAGAAGGAAATCCGAATAGTGATTTGCCAAGTTCTAATTGGCTAATTGGTTTTACAGGAGTGGAAGAAGGAACGAAATTAACAGTGAATCTTCATTTCGCATCCAAAGAAGCTATGAACGAAATTTTAGAAATGGGCTTTGAAGAAGGTTTTAAAATGGGACTCAATCAATTGGAAGATGTATTGAAATCTGAAAAATAAACATTGAACTTGAACCACAAAAGTCACAAAAGACTAATTATACAAAAGCCTAAAATAGTAGATACTAAATTTAGCTTTTTTAGAATTTTGATAACCTTTAGATCAACAATCTTTTGTGGCTTTTGTGGTTTAAAAAATTAAACCCATCACTAAAAATTATTTTAAACTTTAAAAAGTCCTTCATCCATAAAATATTGGATGATGGCTTTTTTCATCAAAAGTTGTTGTTCGTTGGGTTTCAGCTCCGGAAGTTCTTCTACTTGTTCAAAATGCGGATATCCGTCTTCATCATAATCTGAAAATTTGTAATATCCGAAAGGTTCTAAAAGTCTGCAAACCGCAATATGAATGAGATTTACTTTGTCATCTTTTGTATATTTCTGTTTTCCGCTTCCCAGTTCCTGAACGCCAATTAAAAATAGCATCGTTTCCACAGGAACATTTTTTTCCGTCTGGAAATTTTCTTCAAAAAATTCTTCTACTTTCTTCCAAAGTTCTGCTTCGGTCATAATTGATAATTAATAAATGATAATTGATAACCAATAATTGATTTTTTTTATTTTAAGTTTTTCAACTCGTCTCCTAATTTCTTTTTGTAAGAAGAGGTTACTTTGAGTATTTCTGTTGCTTCGTTTATTATTTCTACTATTTTATCCGAATCAATCAGTTGGAGTTCTTCAATCATTTCAAGCCAAAAAACGGTCTCGTCAGATTCTTCAACAACAATACAAATTTTAGAAAATTTTTCTTTTATCGATCTAGCTCTACACATTGCTCTATAATTACAAGCAGTAGATGAAGATGAACGAATAACCTGCTTCCGAATATTTGATATTTTATCAGAATACGGTAAATCACACAATTCAACAATAATATTTAACGCAAGTTGTTTAGTTCTTTTTGCAAAAATTTGATTATAGTTTTCCGAATCCATCAATAATCAATTATCATTTATCAATCATTAAAAGAAATCCATATTCCAGTGCATCTTCTTTCAGGCTTTCAAATCTTCCGCTTGCACCGCCATGTCCGGAACTCATGTCAGTTTTGAAAATTAAAATATTGTTGTCGGTTTTCAAATCCCTCAATTTAGCCGTCCATTTTGCGGGTTCCCAATATTGAACCTGAGAATCGTGCAAACCAGTGGTTATTAAAATATTAGGATAATTTTTTGCTTCCACATTATCATAAGGAGAATACGATTTCATATAATCGTAGTATTCTTTATCGTTGGGATTTCCCCATTCATCATATTCTCCGGTTGTTAAAGGAATGGTTTCATCCAACATTGTGGTTACAACATCCACAAAAGGGACTTGTGCTACAATTCCATGAAATAATTCTGGTTCATAATTGATGATTGCTCCCATCAAAAGTCCACCTGCGCTTCCACCCATTGCATAAAGATGTCGGGAAGAAGTGTAATTTTCTTTTATTAAAAATTTTGCAGCATCAATAAAATCGAAAAACGTATTTTTCTTTTGCAGCATTTTTCCATCTTCATACCATTCTCTTCCTAAATACTCACCACCACGAATATGAGCAATCGCATAAATAAAACCTCTGTCCAAAATGGAAAGTCTTACATTTGAAAAACTTGCATCTACAGTATGTCCATAACTTCCATATCCATAAAGCAATAAAGGTGTGTTCTCTGATTTTTTAGTGTCTTTATGATACACCAAAGAAATAGGAATCAAAGTTTTACCATCTCTTGAAGGAGCCCAGACTCTTTCCGAAACATAATTTTCCGGGAAAAATTTTCCACCCAAAACTTCCTGTTGTTTCAAAAGTTTTGTGGTTTTTTCTTTCATATTATATTCAAAAGTGGAAGCGGGAACAGTAAGTGAAGTGTAACCGTATCGTAAAACTTCTGTGTCAAATTCCAGATTCAGGCTGATATAAGCAGTATAAGTAGGGTCTGTGAAAGGAAGGTAATGGAAATCTCCGGTTTTGTTTTCAATAATTTTTATTTGTAGAAGCCCTTCGTTTCTTTCTTCCAGAACAAGATAGTCTTTAAAAATTTCAAAACCTTCTAGCAAAACCTTATTTCGATGAGGGATTACATCTTTCCAATTCTCGATTCCGCAGTTTTCTACTTTCGTTTTTACTAATTTAAAATTGGTGGCCTCATCAGCATTGGTGATAATATAGAATTCGTCTTCGAAATGTTCTACGGAATATTCCAGATCCGGAATTCTTGGCTGAACAATTGTCCATTCCGCAAAAACATTATCGGAAGGAATGAAACGCATTTCGTCCGAAATTGTGCTGGAACTTGTGATAAAAATGTATTCTAAGGATTTGGTTTTGAAAAGATTCACATCAAAAGCGTCGTCTTTCTCGTGATAAATCAAAACGTCTTTTGAAGAATCCGTCTCTAATTCATGTCTGAAAACCTGAAAAGCACGGAGATTTTTATCTTTTCGGATGTAAAAAACATGTTGGTTATCATTTGCCCAAACTGCTTTTCCTGTTGTGTTTTCAATTTGATCTTCAAGAATTTCTCCCGTTTTCAAATTTTTAAATTGAATGGTATAAATTCTTCTTCCCACATTATCCGAAGAAAAACTGGCAATTTCGTTATTTGGACTTACGGCAACACTTCCGACTTCGAAGAAACTTTCTCCTTCCGCTAGAATATTTACATCAAGAATTATTTCTTCAGTATTTTCGAGAGTAAGATGCTTCCTGCAAAAAATAGGATATTCTTTTCCTTCTTCAAATCTTACGATATACCAATATTCATAGAAGAAGTAAGGTAAAGATTCATCATCTTTTTTGTATCGGGATTTCATTTCCTCATAAAGTTCTTCCTGAAGATTTTCAGTGTCTTTCATAATGAAATCGCAATAGGCATTTTCTTCTTTCAGATACTCTATTACTTCAGGATTTTCTCTTTCATTCAACCAGAAATAAGGATCAATTCTTGTGTCTCCGTGAATTTCAAGAGATTTATTTATTTTTTTTGCTTTAGGAGCATTCATATTCTTCAAAAATAGGGTTTAAATTTAATAAAAAACCATCTGATCCGGAAAGGAAAAGACGGTTGCATATTTTTTAGTGTTACAAAAATTATTTGTTCACAGTTCTGATATATTTTTCGATAGCCATAGTCATGGATGGCGTTTCTTTGCTTGGAGCCATTACATCAATTCTCAATCCGGCTCCTTCTGCTGCTTGCAGAGTTGTAGTTCCAAAAACAGCAATTTTAGTGTCTTCTTGCTTGAAATTTTTAAAATTTTCCTGTAAAGATTTAATTCCTTGTGGACTGAAAAACACCAACATGTCATAATCTTTGATCTGAATATCAGTAAGATCCGAGCAAACGGTTTTATACATGATAGCTCTTGTCCAGTCTACATTGGATGCTTCCAAAACTTTCGGAATATCCGGACTTAAAACATCGGAAGAAGGCAAAAGATACTTTTCAGTTGGATATTTTTTGAAAAGCGGAGCCAAATCTGAAAAATTCTTCTCGCCGTAGCTGATTTTTCTTTTTCTGTAAACGATGTGTTTCTGTAGATAATTGGCAATTGCTTCCGACTGACAGATGTATCTCATAGAATCCGGAACCTGAAAACGCATTTCTTCCGCAAGTCTGAAATAGTGATCTACCGCATTTTTACTGGTGAAAATGATACCAGTATATTGGGAAAGATCAATTTTTTGGGTTCTTAGTTCTTTCGCATCTACGCCTTCCACATGGATAAATGGGCGAAAATCAATTTTTATTTTTTCCTTCTTTGCAATCTCCAGATAAGGTGAAGATTCATTAGGAACAGGCTGTGAAACTAATATAGACTTAATTTTCATCTTCAAAAGTGTGCTAAAAAAACAATACTTTCCATAAAGCAAATAAAGGCGCGATTTGGAGGCTGCAAATATACAAAATTTTATAATACCACTTTATGGGAAGAATTTGGTTTTTATGAAAAAAATAAAAAAACAGTTTGAAAATAAAAACAAATCCCCCAAAAATTAGATAAAAAAACAATGCTTTTTTTCTGTCAATATCAAAATAATAATGTGAAATGCACAATATCATCAGCAATAATGAAATAGCAAAGTAAAACTTATTTATGGTGAAATAAAAGATTCCCCATTTTCTTGCGTTTCCAATTCCGGAATAAAACAAATAGGTAAAACAAATTTTTAAAAAATAAAAAAGAAGTACACAGATAAATGTAAATCCAAATTTGTTGAGCTCTAATCCGAAAAGATGCAGATCAGAGATTTTTTTCGGAACAATAGGAATGTATTGCGAAATCAAAATGGAAGAAACTGTGCAAAAAACAATGGAAGTAATGGCCCATGAAAGAAAAACATTGCTGGAATCTACATATTCTTCCACAAAAAAATCTTTCAAACGAATGTCTCTTAGCAAAGAAATAAACATAAAAGCATACGCAAAAAGACATAACAATAATGTTATAATCACCCAGTCATTATGTTCAGGAATCCTTATCAAGAAAAAAATTTTTGCAAAAATACTAATTATCCTTTCAAAAAGAATAGAAATATCTTTCCTGAAATTTTAAGGCTTGAATTTTGAAGTGATTTCGCAATGCTTATCTTTGCACATTGATTTTATGAAAAAACTCGTCATCATTCCAACCTATAACGAAAAGGAAAATATCGAAAGTATCATTACTGCTGTTTTTGATATGGATCAGGATTTTCATATTTTGGTGGTTGATGATTCTTCTCCCGACGGAACATCTCAAATTGTTAGAGACTTGCAATTGAAATTTCCACATTTTCTGCATCTTAGTGTGAGAAAATCCAAAGATGGTTTGGGAAAAGCATACATTCATGGATTTAAATGGGCATTACAAAACGGATTCGATTATATTTTTGAAATGGATGCCGATTTTTCTCACAATCCAAACGATCTTCCTCGTCTTTTTGAAGCGTGTAAAAATGCAGATATGTCGGTTGGTTCCCGATATTCTCAAGGTGTTAATGTCGTGAATTGGCCAATGGGAAGAGTATTGCTGTCCTATTTTGCATCCAGATATGTTCGTTTTATTTTAGGAATTCCGGTGCATGATACAACTGCGGGTTTTGTATGTTTTAAAAAAGAAACTTTGTTGGGGATTAATTTGGATAAAATTAAATTAAAAGGCTACGGTTTTCAGGTGGAAATGAAATATAAGGCTTTTAAAAAAGGATTCAAAATTGTAGAAGTTCCTATTATTTTTACCAATCGTGTAAAAGGACAAAGCAAAATGAATGGCGGAATTATTGGTGAAGCTGTTTTCGGAATATTAAAATTGAAATACAAATCCATTATAGGAAGATTATGAGAAGGCTTTTTGTTTTTTTAGTTTTTCTTAGTTTGTTTTCTTGTGGAGAAATTATCGACAAACCCAAAAATCTTTTAGATAAAGATAAAATGGCTGAAGTAATAGCAGAACTTGCCATTAATGACCAATTGGGAATGACAACACCTTCCGGATATAATCCGGATGGACAGACTCAGTTCATTTTTAAAAAATTGAAAGTTAATCCGAAACATTTTATAGAAAGCTATAAATATTATATTGCTAAAGATAAAATGCAAATGATCTATGAAAATGCTCAAGACATTATTAAAGAGAAAGAGCCAAAAGCAAAAGATTATATTGAAAAGAAGCTAATAAAAAAAGATTCTTTGCAGAAGAAAAATGAAGAAAAACTAAAGTAAATACATAATAATAAAGAATGCACCCATTTTTTGAAATAAAAAATACCACTACCGGAAAAGCAAGAGCAGGAATTATGAAAACGGATCATGGTGAGATTCAGACTCCGATTTTTATGCCGGTAGGAACTGTCGCTTCTGTGAAAACCGTTCATCAGCGTGAACTGAAAGAAGACATCAAAGCTCAGATTATTTTGGGGAATACCTACCATCTTTATCTTCGCCCGACAATGGATGTGATGGAAGAAGCAGGAGGTTTGCATAAATTTATGAATTGGGATCTTCCTATTCTTACGGATTCCGGTGGCTTTCAGGTTTTTTCACTTTCAGATTCCAGAAAAATGACGGAAGAAGGCGTGAAATTCAAATCTCATATCGACGGAAGTTTTCATTTTATTTCTCCGGAAAAATCTATGGAAATCCAGAGAAAAATCGGAGCAGATATTTTTATGGCTTTTGATGAATGTACTCCGTTTCCATGCGAATACAATCAGGCAAAAGCATCTATGGAAATGACGCATCGTTGGCTGAAAAGATGCATCGAATGGTGTGAAGAAAATCCGGAATTGTATGGTCATAAGCAAAGACTTTTCCCGATTGTGCAAGGTTCTACTTATTCGGATTTACGAAAAATTTCTGCGGAATTTATTGCTGAACAAAATGCAGAAGGTAACGCAATCGGCGGACTTTCCGTAGGAGAACCGGAAGAAGAAATGTACAGAATTACGAATGAAGTTACGGATATTCTTCCTAAAGAAAAACCAAGATATTTGATGGGAGTCGGAACTCCATGGAATATTATCGAAAGTATAGGTCTCGGAATTGACATGATGGATTGTGTAATGCCCACCAGAAATGCAAGAAACGGAATGATCTTTACTTGGCAAGGTGTTGTAAATCTGAAAAATGAAAAATGGAAAAAAGATTTTTCACCACTTGATGAATTTGGGACAAGTTTCGTGGATAGAGAATATTCTAAAGCGTATGTTCGGCATTTATTTGTTTCCAAAGAATATTTAGGAAAACAGATTGCGTCTATTCACAATCTTGCATTTTATCTTGATTTGGTAAAGGTTGCGAGAGAACATATTGTTGCCGGTGATTTTTATGAATGGAAAAATTCCATTATTCCGGTTCTAAGACAAAGACTTTAATTCAATAAGAAAATGCTGAAAATCGTAGACAAATACATCATCAAAAAGTATCTCGGAACTTTCGGGTTTATGCTGGGATTGCTTTCTATTATTGTATTCGTGATCGATGTTCAGGCAAAAGCACCGAGAATTGAAGCCAATGGTTTTACGGTTTCATATTTCATGGTCAATTTTTATCCGTTTTGGATCATTAATCTTGTGGTTACATTTATGTCCATTCTGGTTTTTATTTCGGTGATTTATTTCACATCCAGAATGGCAAACAATACCGAAATTGTAGCCATTATAAGCAGTGGAGCAAGTTTTCACCGTTTTGCAAGACCATATCTTATCACTTCCAGTTTCATTGCAATTACGGCTTTGTTGCTCAATCATTTTATATTACCCGTTTCCAATATTAAAAAAAATGTGCTGGAACCCTATACTTACAATAAAATGAATAGGGACAAAATTACAGGTACTGCGGAAGTTTCCACACGAGTATCAAAGGATGAATATATTTTTATCAAGAATTACAATAAGAAAGAAAAAAACGGTTCCGGATTTATTTACCAAAAATTTGATAAAAGCAGCAAGCTAATATATCAGTTGAATGTTTCGGATTTTTCATGGAACGAAAAAAAGAAGGTTTTTATAATGAATAATTTTCTTGAAAAGAAAATTCTAAAAAATGATTCTGAAGTTCTAAAAGACGGAATAACAATGGAAAAAACGTTTGGACATCCTCCGGAAGAGCTTTTTCCGGACGAGTTGTTGGGACAAACCAAAACAACTCCCGAACTGATTAAATTCATTAATCGAGAGCGTGAAAAAGGAAACGGAAATCTGAATGCATATAAAAACGAATTGTATCAGCGGACAGCAATGCCTGTTTCCGTTATTATTCTCACGTTTTTAGCACTTTCGCTTTCTTCCCAGAAAAAGAGAGGAGGTTTGGGAATCAATCTTGCGATTGGGATTGCATTGGCTTTTGTTTTTGTATTTTCTTTTGAAGTTTTAAAAATAGTTTCGGAAGCGAAAACGCTCACGCCTTTTGTTGCAATGTGGATACCGAATTTTGTTTTTGGACCACTTGCAGCGTATTTATATTACAAAAGGGCAAATCAATAAAGCATTTCGATTTCTTTGTGGAAAAATTTTTGCAATCCCTCTTTTTCCAGATCTACCCAGAGAAAACCGTCTTCATCCATATTTTTAATTATGCCATTTTGTCTGATTCCATTTTTTTCAAAAACAGCAATTTCATTCTTTTTGAATAAATATTGATTGAATTCATTAAGGATTTCATTAAAATCCTGTTGCGAAGTAAAGTGCTCTTTTAGAAAAAGAAACAATTGAAGTGCAATTTCCTTTGGATCAAATTTTTTTCCGGTTTGGGTTAAAAGAGAGCCGGCTTTATATAGATTTCCAAAGTTTTTCTGAAGAATGTTCAGTCCGATTCCGACAATATAATAAGTTGAGTTTTCAATTTTTTTCTTTTCGATCAAAATTCCGGAAATTTTTTTATTGCTTATAATCAAATCATTAGGCCATTTTATTTTAATTTCGCTTTCCGTCAAATTGGCAAGAAAAACTCTTACTAATACTGCGGTATAAAAATTGATAAAAATATCATGAGGAAAATAGTGGCTCTGTAAAGCTAAAGAAAAAGCAAGGTTTTTATCCTTTGCATTTTCCCAAGAATTTCCATATTGTCCACGCCCTTTTGTTTGATTTAATGTAAAAACTCCCAAAAATTTTGAAAAATTTTGAGGTAAAAAGCGAAGGATTTCGTCATTAGTAGAAGTACATTGTTCTACAAAAATTATATCATCCATTAGAAGAGGTTTGTAACCGGAGTTATAATGAAAACTTAAAATACAGAAAAAAACAATAAATTTGCAAACTATACAAATATTTGAATGAGTAAAAATACACAAAAACAATTTTTAATAGACAAAATAGTAGAGGCAATCCAAGATACAAAAGGTGAGGATATTTTGATTTTTGACCTCTCTCATATTGAAAATTCCGTTGCGGAAACATTTGTTATCTGTAGCGGAAATTCCAATACTCAGGTTTCAGCTATTGCCGGAAATATTGAAAAAAAAGTGAGAAACGAGCTTAGGGAAAGACCTTGGCATGTAGAAGGTACCGACAATGCAATGTGGGTTTTGGTGGATTATGTTTCCGTAGTAGTACATGTTTTCCAAAAGCATATTCGCGAATATTACGATATCGAAGAACTTTGGGGCGATGCCAAAATCACCAAAATTGAAAGCTACTAATACGACAAAAATTTTAATAAAATCGAATGAACAATAAAGGATTTAATTGGTTTTTTCCCATTGCAATTATTGCACTGATACTTTTTTTCATTCCTAATTTTTTAGGGAGTGATGAGTCTAAAAGTATCAGTGAAGATGAATTTTTCGGATTAATGCAAAACGGAAAAGTACAAAGCGTTATTATATACAAAGATGTGGAAAAAGCGGATGTTTTTCTTACTCAGGCTGCTAAAAATGAACTGGTAAAAAAAACGGACAGCAATCCACTTTCAGCATTTGAATTCAAGCCAAAACCAGATTACTCTTTGAGTTATGGAGATATTCAGCTTTTTCTTGAAAAATACGAACAAATTAAAAAAACAAATCCCAAAATAGTAACCGAAAAAAGTTATGAAGTAAGTAAGAGTCCTTTTTCGGAACTTATTTTTTCAGCATTGTTTTGGATAGGGATTATGGCACTTTTTTATTTTGTACTATTCAGAAAAATGTCTGGAGGAAACGGACCTGGCGGACAAATTTTTTCCATCGGAAAATCAAGAGCAAAACTTTTTGACGAAAAAGAAAAAGTGCAGGTAACTTTTAAGGATGTTGCCGGATTGGAAGGAGCAAAAGAAGAAGTACAGGAAGTGGTAGATTTTCTCAAAAATTCTGAAAAATATACCAAACTTGGGGGTAAAATTCCGAAAGGAGTACTTTTGGTTGGGCCTCCCGGAACTGGAAAAACATTATTGGCAAAAGCTGTTGCCGGTGAAGCTAAAGTTCCATTCTTCTCACTTTCCGGATCGGATTTTGTGGAGATGTTTGTAGGAGTTGGCGCTTCCAGAGTTCGTGATCTATTTGCACAAGCAAAGGCAAAATCTCCGGCTATTATTTTTATTGATGAGATTGATGCTATTGGTAGAGCAAGAGGAGGTAAGAATTTCACGGGTGGAAATGATGAACGAGAAAATACTCTTAACCAGCTTCTTACTGAAATGGATGGTTTCGGAACGGATACCAATGTTATCGTAATGGCGGCAACAAACAGAGCGGATATTTTAGATAAAGCATTGTTGAGAGCCGGTCGTTTTGACCGATCTATTTATGTAGATTTACCGGAGCTTCATGAGAGAAAGGAGATTTTTGATGTTCACCTGAAAAAAATCAGATTGGATGATTCTGTGGATCGTGATTTTTTAGCAAAACAAACTCCCGGCTTCAGTGGAGCAGATATAGCTAATGTATGTAATGAAGCCGCATTAATTGCTGCCAGAAATGGACATGATGCTGTAAACAAGCAGGATTTTCTTGACGCTGTTGATAGAATTATCGGTGGATTGGAAAAGAAAAACAAAGCAATAAAACCTTCTGAAAAAAGAAGAGTAGCATATCATGAAGCTGGACATGCAACTATTTCGTGGTTGGTAGAACATGCAGCTCCTCTTTTAAAAGTAACTATTGTTCCAAGAGGAAGATCTTTAGGTGCAGCTTGGTATTTGCCTGAAGAAAGATCACTTACAACTACGGAACAGATGTTGGATGAGATTTGTGCCACACTTGGAGGAAGAGCAGCAGAACAGGTGATTTTCAATAATATCTCTACAGGTGCACTTTCTGATTTGGAAAGGGTAACAAAACAAGCTCAGGCAATGGTTACGATTTATGGACTTAGTGAAAATATCGGAAATATTTCATATTATGATAGTTCGGGACAGGGAGAATACAGTTTTTCAAAACCATATTCTGAAGAAACAGCTACTAAGATTGATGGCGAAATAAAATCCATTATTGAAAATCAATATCAGAGAGCATTGCAAATTCTTGCAACAAATAAAGATAAACTGGATGCATTAGCAAATAAACTTTTGGAAAAAGAAGTGATTTTCCGAGAAGACTTAGAAGAAATTTTTGGAAAAAGAGCTTGGGATCCGGAACTTACAGAACATCCTGTGCAAAATACTTCTGAAGAAGAAAAACCAGAAGTGGTAGCGCCAGAATCTGGATCGCAAATTTAGAATAAATGATTCCTGAAACTTTTTAGTAGTAAAAATAGTTTCAGGAATTTTTTTATTATCGTAGATAGAGGTTTTTTTAAAAAATAATTTTTATTTTTGTTAATCGTAAACACCTGATCGGCTTTGAGCTTATTCAAAAAAATTGTTGGCAAAATAATGAACCAACCTGGAGAGGAGACTAATCAGGACTTGGTGAAATTAGGAGATTCGCTGAAAAATGCTGATCTTGACTATAAATTTGCTCAGCTGTTTACACATTCGGGAGGTTTTTTTAATTATTGTGCTGACGAAGCAGAAGCCTTACAGACTCTTAATCAAATTATAAAAATTGAAAATATCAATTCGGTTTTTTGTTGGGATTCTGATCTTAAAAATTTTTTGAATGTCATCAATGTTCCTTACACGGAAGAGCTCACGCTTACCAATGATGCTGCGTTCATTACCTGCGAATATCTTATTGCTTACGATGGAAGAGTTATGCTTTCTCATAATAATATTCTTCATTACCATTCTTCGCGGCTTCCGGAAAAAATTATCCTTATGGCCAATGTTTCGCAAATTGTGAATAATCTGAATGACGCAATGGGAAAAATTAAAAGAAAAGGCAACATCAAAAATTTAACCTCTATTAGTGGAAATCAATCCAAAATGGATTCTCCAGCACAAAATAGTACCAAACTTTTCTTACTTTTGCTCGAAGATTAATTTTTAACAGGAAAGTTTTGGATAAAAATTTAGTTCAACGTCTTATTTCCGGTGCAGTTTATGGTTTGCTTATCATTTTCTGTGTTACGCCTCTCGGTTCTGATCTTATCAATAAAATTTCCCCGAATCTTGTAAGCCAGTATCATCTTTTTTATGGATTGATTACCCTTTTTCTTTTTGTAGGAGTTTGGGAATGTGTCAAAATAATGAGATTTGCTAATTCTTGGGAAAAATGGGTGGTATTGCCAATTGTAATTTTGGTGTATTACCGCTTTTCCAAAAGATTTTTTCAACACGGATTTTATTTTAATTTTAATCTTTCCGAGATTTTAGCACTTTCACTGATTGTAATTGCAGTCATCACTCTTTTCAAATTTTCAAAAGAACTTTATTTTGAAAATGGGAAACTGATTTTTACAGTGATTTATACGGCACTTCCTTTCGGTTTTGCATTAGGTTTGCCAAAATTTTCATCATTAGATAATACTTTTACATTAGAAGTTTTATTTCTTTTTGTATTGATCTGGAGCAGCGATTCTTTTGCATATTTTGCAGGAAGGCTTTTCGGAAAACATAAAATGGCGCCTAAGATTTCTCCTAAAAAAACATGGGAAGGTTTTGCAGGAGGTGTTATTCTAACATTGATTTTTTCCTTTTTTGTCGAAAAATATTTTCCTGAACTTCGTGGAAATTGGATAATTGTTGGATTTCTAGTAGCCGTTTTTGCTCCAATTGGTGATCTGGTGGAAAGCCAGCTAAAAAGAACTTTTGGAGTGAAAGACAGTGGAAATATTATTCCCGGACATGGAGGAATTTTAGACAGGTTGGATAGCTTTATTATTTGTGCACCTGTTGTATATTTGTATTTTATTTTAGAAAAAATATTGTAATGAAACTGCATCGAGAAAGTAAAGGAACCATAATTGTAGCAACTATTGCCATTGCAGTTTTGAGTATTCTTGCCATTTATTTTTTAAAATTCTGGTCTATTTTTATTATCATTCCTTTATTGATAATGTATGGTTTGGTTTTCTGGTTTTTCCGCGTTCCGAACCGTGAGATTGAAGACCATAAAGAAAATGTGATAGCACCTGTTGATGGAAAAGTCGTAATGATAAAAGAGGTGGAAGAAAATGAATTCTTAAAATCAAAAGCAATTCAGGTTTCTATTTTTATGTCGCCACTCAATGTGCATATTTGCAGGTTTCCGGTTTCAGGAAAAGTAATTTACAAAAAATATCATCCTGGAAGATATTTGGTTGCTTGGCACGAAAAATCTTCGACAGATAATGAAAGAACTACCGTTGCTGTAGAAAGCCTTACTCATCATAAAGTATTGTTTCGCCAAATTGCAGGTTATGTTGCAAGAAGAATTGTATTTTATTGCAACGAAGGTGATGAAGCAAAAGCAGGACATGAATTCGGATTTATAAAATTCGGTTCCAGAATGGATGTCTTTTTACCTTTGGATACAGAAATTGTCTGCAAAATCGGAGATAAAACCAAAGGCGGTATTGATGTAATTGCAAAGATGAAAATGTAAAATAATTTTCCCATGCGTTTTCTTTTGTACTTTTCTTTTTTATTGCTCTTAATTCATTGCGGATCCGATGATCTCAGCAATACAAGAGCTTATGTAGAAGGAAAAGTAATTACGAAAACGCTTGATTTGGAAGATATTGATATTTCCATAAAAAGCGAAAATAAAATAGTGGCACAAACAATACCTACAAATTCCGGCAGTTTTGTGCTTTCCGGACCTCTTTTTTCAGAAGGTTTTGTTATTACTTTTAATGAAAAGATAAAATCTTTCTCCGCTTCCAAATCAGGTTGTACTTTATCAGCAGATTCTTTATCCATCATTGTTCCGGAAAATATTTCTTATATTACTTTCAATGATATTACTTTAGAAAAATGAGAAATATATTCCTATTTGCATTTCTAAGTTTTTCAATTTTTTGTTTTTCGCAGAAGAAGAAAAAACTGGATGTGGTTTCTAATGTGGAAGCCAGAGTCTTGGCGATGAAAGCACTGGGAAACAATTCTTTAGCTAAAGATTTGGGAGTTTTTTATGGCTTTGGTTTTGGTGGACAATTAATGACACCCATGAATTTTGGAATTGGTTTAGATTATAATCTTCTTTTTAGTGATGTAAAACCGGAACACCAAAATGTTTTCGGAAATTTAGGTTCTCAAAGTCTTACAAATATTGGTGTAAGTATTATTCATCGTGATTATCTTTCCGAAGAATTCTTTTTTGAAGAATTGGCAGGATTTAGTTTGTATCGTCTGAAAAGTTTTCTTGTTCCCGGAAAAGAGCAATATACGGAAGGAAACGGAGGATTTCATTTGGGTATTAATGCGGTTTGTATATTAGACAGGGACAATAGGCAGCAATTTGTTTTCGGAGCTAAAGGAAATGCCTACTATTCTAATGCTTACAATGAAAATGCTGACATTAAAAAATATTATTCCCGTTCTTTTTTGGTAGGTTTAACATTTGGCTATCGGTATAACTTTTAGCTTTACTACCATTTTCTACAGGCTTTTTTTACATTTGTATTATGCTAAACTTTCTGAAGAAAAAAATTGCACTAATCTGGGCGAAAAAACACGTCCAAAAATCTCAAAAATTTAAAGAAAATGCTGAACAAGATCAGCATCAGCTTTTGCTTTCATTGGTAAAAACGGCGGAAAAAACACTTTTTGGGAGAACACATCAATTTGAAGAAATAAAAAATGTTGAAGATTTTCAGAAAAACGTGCCGATAGCGGATTATGAAGATTTGAAACCCTATATCGAAAAAGTAAAAAAAGGGCAACGCAATATTCTTTGGACAGAAACACCCGAATATTTTGCCAAAACTTCCGGCACAACTTCCGGAAGCAAATACATTCCCATTTCCAAAGAAGGAATGCCTTTTCAGGTAGCGGCTGCGCAAAGTGCACTTTTTCATTATATTGCTCAAAAGAATAATGCAAATTTTGTAACCGGAAAAGTTATTTTTTTACAAGGAAGTCCGGAGTTGGAAGAAATTAACGGAATAAATACAGGTCGGCTTTCCGGAATTGTTGCTCATCACGTTCCGAAATATTTACAAAAAAATAGACTTCCAAGCTGGAAAACCAATTGCATCGAAGACTGGGAAACCAAAGTAGATGAAATTGTAAAAGAAACCGAGCATGAAAACATGACATTGATTTCAGGAATTCCGCCTTGGTTGATAATGTATTTCGAAAAGTTGATAGAAAGAAATGGAAAAAAAATTAAAGAGCTTTTTCCAAATCTTCAAATCCTTGTAACGGGCGGTGTAAATTATGAACCGTATAAAGAAAAGATGCAGGAACTTTTAGGTGGAACGGTCGATATTATCCAAACGTTCCCTGCTTCGGAAGGTTTTTTTGCTTTTCAGGACGATTATACAAAAGACGGACTTTTGCTTCTCACCAATCATGGAATTTTTTATGAATTTATTCCTTTAGAAGAATTTGGAAAACCGAATGCAAAAAGACTAACCTTAAAAGATATTGAGCTCCATAAAGATTATGCGCTTATTCTGACCACCAATTCCGGACTTTGGGCGTATTCGATTGGAGATGTAGTTCGGTTTATTTCTAAAAATCCGTATAAAATTTTAGTTTCGGGAAGAACCAAACATTTCACGTCTGCTTTTGGAGAACATGTTATTGCTTTTGAAGTGGAAGAAGCGATGAAAGCTACCGTTGATAAATTTCCTACGCAGATTACTGAATTTCATCTTGCTCCACAAGTAAATCCAGAAGAAGGACTTCCGTATCACGAATGGTTTATCGAATTTGAAAAAGAGCCGGAAAATTTAGAAAAATTTAGAAAAAAGCTGGATGAGGAAATGAGGAAGAGGAATTCGTATTATGATGATCTCATTTCCGGAAATATTCTGCAACCATTAATCATTACGAAATTGAAGAAAAATGCCTTTCAGGAATTTGCAAAATCTCAGGGAAAATTAGGCGGGCAAAACAAAATTCCGAGATTAGCGAATGATAGAAAAATTGCCGATGATTTAGAAAAATTGAAAATCTAATGGGAAGAAACGGCTTTCAATCCAACAACGGAAATAATTAATGTGCTTACAAAAAACATTCTCCAGAAAGTAGCCGGTTCATGGAAAAATAAAATTCCCACTACAACTCCACCAACAGCTCCAATTCCTGTCCACACTGCATAAGCGGTTCCTATCGGAATTCCGTTTTCTCCCGAAATTGCTTTATACATCAAAAACATGGAAAGGAAAAGAGAAATAGCAAAACCAATCCACCAAAATATTTTTTCAGAGCCGGAAGTTTCCTGCGCTTTTCCAAGACAGGTTGCAAAACAGGTTTCAAAAAGTCCGGCAATAATGAGTATGATCCAGTTCATTTTTCAAAGATAATTTTTATAAAGGATAAAGAAAAACTCAATAGCTTTTTTGTCTAGGCTATTCAATATAAGGTTTACATTTGCACAATGATTTCGCTTGAACCTCTCAAAATCCTTAAAAATATAGAATTCAGAAATCTTCTTTCAGGAAGGTTTTTTATTGTCATCGCTTTTAGAATGTTGGCTACACTTCTTGGATGGTGGGTTTATAAATTAACGAAAGATCCTTTTTCCATAGGTTTGATAGGGCTTTCGGAAGTAATTCCTGCGGTTTCCTGTGCTTTGTACGCAGGTCACGTTATTGACATGAACGAAAAGAAAAAACTTTTGCTCATTTGCAATTATGCCTATGTTTTTCTCATAAGTTTGCTTCTCATTCCTGCATTTTACGGGCATAAAATGCATTTTTCAGGACATCAGATTACGTATTTTATTTACGGCGTGATTTTCTTTACCGGAATTACGCGAGCTTTTATCGGACCGATTGTTCCATCGATGATCCCAAAAATGGTAAAAAAAGAAAATCTTCCGAATGCAACCACTTTAAGCCAGGCAAATTTCCTGGTTTCATCAGTTTTCGGACACGCAATTGGCGGCTTTCTAATTGCACTTTTCGGGATTGGTTGGACATTAATTGTTATTATTTCTTTGATAATTGTAGCCTCTTTATTTTTTTGGCAGTTGAATAAACAACCTTCAGAATTTGTTCATCAAAAACTGGAAGTTGTTGAAAGCATGAAAGAAGGAATTCTCTATATTTTTAAAACGAAAGAAATATTGGGAGCACTTTGTTTGGATATGTTTGCGGTTTTATTTGGAGGTGCAGTCGCAATGATTCCCGTTTATGCAACGGATATCCTGAAAGTAGGAGCAGAAGGTTTCGGCTTTCTGAATGCCGCTTCAGATATTGGCTCGATGTGCATTATTGTTGCACTTTCTTTTATTCCTCTGAAAAAAAATCAAGGAAAAATTTTATTGGCAGTGGTTGCAGGATTTGGTCTTTGTATTATCGGATTTGGATTATCAAAATGGTATGCTCTTTCTTTTTTATTTTTAGCTTTGAGCGGAATGCTAGACGGAATTTCGGTTGTGATCCGTGGAACGATTGTTCAATTAAAAACTCCGGATCAGATTCGGGGAAGGGTTTTGAGTGTGAATTCTATTTTCATCATGTCAAGCAATGAAATGGGACAGTTTGAAAGCGGTTTGGCAGCAAAACTTCTTGGTGTGGTTCGTTCCGTAGTTTTTGGAGGAATTATGACTCTATTGGTGGCATTAACTGTAGGAATTACAAATCCGAAACTCCGAAAAATGCAGTATTGATTCTTTTTAAAAATTTTGTTCAAAAACTTTGTTCAAAAACTTTTATTTTTTTATCCACAATAGAATTATAATTTCAACCGTTTGAAAATAAAAGACTTGTTTACTTTTTTTCATTTCTTTTAAACATCAACCCTAAAAAAAATTTCAAAAAACTATCTTTGTCTCATGGCACAGAAGGAAACATTATCATCGCTTATACATGGTAATTTTGCAAGGGAACTCTCTATTTCGGATGGCAAAATGCCGCCAAATGCTGTAGATTTTGAAAAACTGGTAATCGGTACATTTCTGATAGATAAAAAAGGTCTGGATTATTCCATTGATCTTCTTACCTCCGAAGTTTTTTATGATCCGAGACATCAGGTCATTTTTTCGGCAATTTTAAAATTGTATGAAGGAAATCATCCTGTGGATTTGATGACGGTAATTCAGGAACTGAAAAAAGAGGAGAAACTAAATCTTGCAGGTGGAGACCATTATATCATTGATCTTACGATGGGCGTAAGTTCCAGTGCTCATATTGAATATCATGTTCGTGTTATTCTTGAAAAATTTATTTTAAGAAGTCTGATTAATGTTTCTGCAAATGTAATTGACAATTCCTACAAAGAATCTACCGATGTTTTTGAATTGCTCGACAAAGCCGAACAATCTTTTTTTGAAATTACAAACGGAACCATCAAAAAAGGATTTGACACTGCAAACTCCCTCGTAAAACAGGCAATTGATACCATTAAATCCTTAAAAGGAAAAGAAGGACTTTCCGGAGTTCCTTCCGGTTTTACAAAATTGGATGAAGAAACAGGAGGCTGGCAAAATTCGGATCTGATTATTATCGCGGCTCGTCCTGCAATGGGAAAAACCGCTTTTCTTCTTTCGATGGCGAGAAATATTGCTGTGGAACATAAAATTCCATTGGCTCTATTTTCTCTGGAAATGGCTTCGGTACAGTTGATTACAAGGATGATTGCTTCCGAAACGGGAATTTCTTCCGAAAAATTAAGAAAAGGAACGTTAAATGATGAAGAATGGAGCCGGCTTTTCTCCAACGTTACAGAATTGGAAAACGCACCACTTTACATTGATGAAACACCATCACTTTCCGTTTTTGATTTCCGTGCAAAATGCAGAAGATTGGTAATGCAACATGGAGTAAAAATAATAATGGTGGATTATCTTCAATTAATGACTGCAAACAGTGGCGGAAAAGGAACTGGAAACAGAGAGCAGGAAATTGCAACCATTTCCCGTTCATTAAAAGCTATTGCAAAAGAATTGAACGTTCCCGTAATTGCACTTTCGCAGCTTTCCAGAACAGTGGAAACAAGACCGGGAAAACGTCCGCAACTTTCAGATTTACGGGAATCCGGAGCAATTGAACAGGATGCGGATATTGTGTCCTTTATTTTCCGTCCGGAATATTATAAGATTACAACTTGGGACAACGATCCGGAAGGAATGGAAACCGGAACGGAAAATCAGGCGGAAATCATTATTGCAAAACACAGAAACGGTGCCACTGCCGATGTACGTCTTTCGTTCCTCAAAAATATTGCAAAATTTGCCGATCTTGATGTTCATGCGAGTGCATTCGGATATCAACCTTCTAATTTTGGGGAGAAAAATGAAACCAGCGGATTCGATAGGATAAAAACTACCATTGATCCGGGTGCAGCTTTTGATTTGCCGGGAAATGTTTCAGGATCATCTATGAACGATTTTGATGACGATGATGAAATGCCTTTTTAATTCTTAAACCACAAAAGTCACAAAAGATTTTTTGAATTTAAATTTTTCAAAAAGAACAAAAAGATGTTTAATTTTGCTTTTTTGTTTTTAGTTTTTAATCCTTTTGTGACTTTTGTGGTTTAAAAAATTCAAGAGCTTAATTTCTTAATGATTTAAAAATAATTTTTTGAAAATAGAAATTTTTACAGACGGGGCTTGTTCCGGAAATCCCGGAAAAGGAGGATATGGGATTCTGATGCGTGTTCCCGAAAAAAAATATCAGAAAACAATTTCCAAAGGGTTCAGAAAAACGACCAATAACAGAATGGAACTTCTGGCTGTAATTGTCGCTTTGGAAAATATAAAATCCGAAGGTCACGAAATTCATATCTATACCGACAGCAAATATGTTTCGGAAGCAGTGAATCAAAACTGGATTTTTGGCTGGGTAAGAAAAGGGTTTGCAAAAGTGAAAAATCCTGATCTTTGGAAACGGTTTTATCCTTTGTTTCAAAAATATAAACCAGAATTTCACTGGATTAAAGGACATAACGGACATCGCGAAAATGAACTCTGCGACAAACTTGCAGTGGAAGCCTCCCAATCGTCTAGCCTTGAAATCGATGAATTTTTTGAAAATCCAACCGAAGGCGGACTGTTTTAACTTCTTGAATCTCATTTCCTGCATTCAACTTTTTCTTATATTTGAATATGAATTATATTGAAGCCTTACAAAAAAGGTATTCCGTAAAAAAATTTGATAAAGAAAAAATAATTCCTGAAGAAATTCTGAGAAATATTCTGGAAGCGGGAAGACTTTCGGTAAGTTCTCTCGGTTTGCAGCCATACAAAATCCTGATTGTAGAAAGTGAAGAAATGAAACAAAAGCTGATTCCCGTTTTTTATAATCCTTCACAGATTTCTACCTGTTCACATCTTATTGTCTTGGTTTCTAAAAAAAGTATTGAAGAGACTTATATTGACAACTATTTCAGCCATATCACGAAAGTGAGAGAAACTCCTCTGGAAAATCTCGCGCCATTTCGAAAAAGTATTGATAAATATCTTGATATTCAGGATGAAAGCTCTATTTTGGAATGGAACGAAAGACAAAGTTATATTGTTTTGGGAAACCTGATATTTGCAGCAGCACTGGAAAATGTAGATACGTGTCCGATGGAAGGATTTATTCAGGAAAAAATAGATGAGGTTTTGGGAATAGATCCGGCTCTGGAAAAAGTTTCGGTAACATTGGCTTTAGGCTACAGATCGGAAGATGATGTTTTTCAGAAAATGAAAAAAGTGAGAAAACCGGACGATAAATTGTTTACATTTATATAAACTATTCTTCTTAGCTTGTTAAATAATTTAATTTTTAAATCATTTTAATCTTTCAAATAAAATAATGATAAAAGCAGATGTTCTTGTAATTGGTTCCGGAATTTCCGGCCTTTCTTATGCCATCAAAATCTCTGAACAGTTGCCCGAAGCAAAAATTATCATCGTCACCAAATCCGACGAAGACGAAAGCAATACAAAATATGCACAAGGCGGACTTGCGGTGGTTACGGATTTTGACAAAGATAATTTTGAAAAACATATCGAGGATACAATGCGAGCCGGAGATGGAGAAAATAAACGCAATGTGGTGGAAATGGTAGTAAAAGAAGGCCCTGAAAGATTTCGGGAATTGGTAGAATGGGGAACACGTTTCGATACCGAAAATGATGGCGATTATAAGTTGGGAAGAGAAGGCGGACATACAGAAAACAGAATTGTTCATCATAAAGATATTACCGGTTTTGAAATTGAACGTGCACTTCTGGAAACTGCCAACAAATCTCCAAATATCGAAATTCTGGATCATCATTATGTGATTGATTTATTGACACAACACCACGTTCCGGGAAAAGAAGAAAACTATGACGACATCAGTTGTTACGGCGCTTATATTCTGGATGAAAAAAATAAAAGCATCAAAAAAATTACAGCAAAAATTACTTTAGTAGCAACAGGTGGAGCCGGACATGTTTATAAAAATACCACCAATCCAAAAATTGCAACAGGTGACGGAATTGCTTTTGTACACCGAGCTCGTGGAAAAGTAACGAATATGCAATATTACCAGTTTCATCCGACAGCTTTATACAGTAAAAGAGACGGAATGTTGTTTCTTATTTCTGAAGCAGTTCGTGGAGATGGTGCAAAACTCCGTACAAAAGACGGAAAACCATTTATGCAAAAATATGATGAGCGTGAGGAGTTGGCTTCCAGAGATATTGTAGCAAGAGCTATTGATAATGAAATGAAAATTTCCGGAGATGAATATGTAGGTTTGGATTGCCGACACATGGATCATCAAAAATTTAAAGAACATTTCCCGAATATTTACCAAAAATGTTTGGATGAAGGGATTGATCCTTTCAAACAGTTAATTCCTGTAGTTCCGGCTTGCCATTATTTGATGGGTGGAATAGAAGTGGATATGGATGGGCAATCTTCTATCAAAAATCTTTTTGCAGTGGGAGAGTGTGCCAATTCCGGACTTCATGGTGCAAATCGCCTTGCTTCCAATTCTTTGTTGGAAGGTTTGGTTTTCGGGCATAATGCTGCCATAAAATCGGTGGAGCTTTTACAGAAAAATGAATTCAATTTTGATGATTTGAAAGCCATTCCGGAATGGAATGAAGAAGGAATGAAAGTAATGGAAGAAAAAGTAATGATTACCTATTTCCGAAAACAATTGCAGGAAATGATGAGTGATCTGGTCGGAATTGTACGCAGCAACGACCGCCTCGAAATTGCCCAGAAAAAACAAAGAGAAATCTATGAAGCCGTAACGCAATTGTACAACTATTCCAAAATTTCCCCTGAACTTTCGGAATTAAGAAATTTGGTGAATGTTTCCTATCTCATTATCAAGCATTCATTAACAATGAAAGAAAATAAAGGGGCATTCTACAATAAAGATCTTGCTATAAAACCATTATTAATTCAATAATATCTAAAACGACCCTTTCAGGTTTTCAAATTCTGAAAGGGTTTTCCTTTAATAAAATAAAATTAAAAAGATGAAAAAACCGTCTTATGTAACAGACAAAGCCCTAAAACAATTCATAAAATCTGCATTGGAAGAAGATATTCAGGATGGAGATCATTCTACGCTTTCCACTATTCCGAAAGATTTAATTCAAAGTGCAAGATGTTTGATAAAAGAAGATTGTATTGTAGCAGGTGTGGAATTGGCAGAATTTATTTTCAAAACATTTGATAAAAATTTGAAAATAGAAGTTTTCATCAAAGACGGACAAACCGCAAAAAATGGCGATGTTGCATTTATAGTCACAGGAAAAGCACGTTCGATTCTCCAAACCGAAAGGCTTGTTTTGAATTCTATGCAAAGAATGAGCGGAATCGCAACGCTTACTCACGATTGGGATTCCAGATTGTTAGGAACGAAAACAAAACTTTTAGACACACGAAAAACAACTCCGAATTTCAGAATTTGTGAAAAATGGGCAGTCGCAATTGGAGGCGGAACCAACCATCGATACGGTTTATATGACATGATTATGCTGAAAGATAACCATATTGATTACAACGGAAGCATTACCAATGCTGTAAAAATGGCGAAAGAATATGTCAAAAAAAATAAATTAAAACTTAAAATAGAAGTAGAAACCCGAAATCTGGATGAAGTGCAGGAAGCTCTAAAAGCACAAGTAGATAGGATCATGCTGGATAATATGGATATTCCTACTATGAAAAAAGCAGTAAAACTTGTAGATGGAAAATGCGAAACCGAAGCATCCGGTGGAATAACGAGGGATGTATTGAAAGATATTGCAAAAACAGGAGTGGATTATATTTCTGCGGGAGCTTTAACACATTCTGCAAAAAATATTGATATTAGTTTAAAAGCAATAAAAGCATCTTGAAAGAAAGTCCTTTGAAAACCTACAAAATACAGCTTATACAAGCAATTTTTGATTTTTCAAGACATTAACAGAATTTTTGTATATTCGAAAATTAACAATCACTTAACAATAGTTAAATAAATATTAACGATTTTTGCAAAAAATTATAATCTAATAAAAAACAGTATGCGTTCAAACTACAGTAAACGGTTGTTGTCAGTACTTTTTGTATTGTTTTCTACAATCATGTTATTTGCACAAGAAACACGATCATCCATCAATGGTCAAATCTTAGATGCATCAAAAAAACCATTAAAGTCAGTCAAAATTACAGCAACACATTTGCCTACCGGTACAGAATATAAGTCTGTTACCAATGCGGATGGATCTTTTAGAATTCCCAACATGAATGTTGGAGGGCCGTATAAAATATCGGTAAATGCGGAAGGCTATGATGAATATTCTGAAAATGATGTTGAATTGAGCTTAGGAAGTGCTTACGATTTTAATGTTACTTTAGACAAAAAAGAGAAGCAAATAGAAGGTGTTGTTATCAAAGGTACAAAATCCAAGGACAAAACAGGTGCTGAAACTGGGGTGAATTCTGGCCAGCTTCGAGCATTGCCGAACGTAGCAGGAACACTCTCCGATTTTGTAAGAGTAACACCACAGGTAAAAACAACAGACAGACAAATTTCTATTGCAGGACAAAATAACAGATACAACGCAATTTATGTAGATGGGGGAGTAAATAATGATGTTTTCGGATTATCTCCTTCCGGAACGGATGGTGGACAAACTGGAGGTAGCCCTTTTGCATTTGAAGAATTGGATCAGCTTTCGGTTTCTATTGCTCCGTTTGATGTGAAACAATCGGGTTTTGCAGGAGGTGCTATTAATGCAACAACAAAAGCGGGTACCAACAAATTACAAGGTTCTACATACGTTTTTTACAGAAATAACAAGCTGGCAGGAAAAACAGCAAATTATTTGGAAAGCAATCGTGTTGCGCTTCCGGATTTTTCTGCGAAAAGAATGGGGGTAAGTTTAGGAGGACCCATCGTTAAAAATAAATTATTCTTCTTCGCTACCTACGAAAAAGAGGATATTAAAACTCCAAAGCCTTTTTCTTACGGAGAATTTTTAGATCAGGCTAATGTTACGAGACAAGATTTGGACAACCTAAGATCAGGAATTTTATCTAAGTACAATTATGATATAGGAAGTTTTGATCAGGCAGAAGATAAATTGGATGCAGATAAATTCGTTACAAGAGTAGACTGGAATGTTTCCGACAAAAACAAAATTACTTTAAAATATAAATACACTCAGTTTGATTATCAAACAGATAACGTTTCATCAAACACGACCATTAATTTTGCTAGTGGTTCGCAAACTATTCTGAACAAGACACATTATGCTACATTGGAATGGAATTCAAAAATCTCTGAAAAATTATCAAACAGCATCATCTTGAGTGGAAAATCCGTAAGTGATGACCGTGATTTTACAGGAACTCCTTTTTCAAGGGTAAGTTTGCAGACTTTAGGAGGAAGAACGGTGGCTTTTGGTTCAGAAGCTTTTTCTACAGCTAATTTATTGACACAGAAAGTATTCTCCTTAAATGACAATTTCGAAATTGATCTTAATAAACATAAAGTATTAATTGGAACTCAACACGATTTCTACAGATTGGATAACTTATTTATTGGAAACAATTTCGGAACCTATACCTTCAACAACCAATCGGTTACTAATAGTGGAACAACAACTATTGTAGCAAGTGGTTTGGAAAGATTCTATCAGTATTATTTGGCTGGAAACACAACAGGAAATATTCCTGGACAAACCTTTGGGTATGATCCTAATTATACTTTTTATAATAGAAGCTATGCATTTAGTAATCCAAAAGGAATTGGAGATGATCTTATCAACGATAAAGCATCTGCAAAATTTGATGTTTACCAAATGGGCTATTATGTGCAAGATACTTGGAAACCTAATAAGAATTTGACCTTAAACTTGGGATTAAGAGTAGATATTCCTTATTATGAGGATACTAATTTGAATTCGGATTATAACAATATCACGGTTCCTCTTTTAGAAAAGGCAAGACCGGGACAAGAAATTCCTAAAACAGGTGCTTTCATAAAACCTATCGTTCATTTTTCACCAAGATTAGGATTTATATATTCTTTCGATCCTAAAGCAGAATTTAAGACAACATTACGAGGAGGAATTGGGGTATTTACTTCCAGAGTTCCTTTAGTTTGGGCAGGTGGAGCATATAACAATACTGGTGCAAATCTTAACAATGTTACACAAAATAATATTGGTTTGAATCCTTTTATAGGAGATCCTAATAATCAATATACGATTAATGGGCAAAAATACGGAGGTGAAGTGAATGTCTTTGTTAGAGATTTTAAATTGCCTCAAAGATTGAAAACGAGTTTAGGTTGGGATCAAAAATTACCACATGGATTTAATTGGACTACCGATTTATCTTACGACAAAGTATTGAACGACGTATATTATGAAAATATTAACCTTGCCCAACCGGCAGGATATATTACAGGATCAGGAGGTGATCATAGACCAAGATGGAATCAAGCATCTTTGGTTGATCCAAGATATACGGCAATTTATTTAGGTTCTAATACAAGTAAAGGATATTCTTACACTATTTCTAATACGCTATCTAAAAAATTCAATTTTGGTTTATTTGCAAGTTTCTCTTATACATATAACGATGCAAAAACAATTTTTGACGGAACTTCTTCCCAAAATTCATCTCAATGGAGAAATTTGGAGTCTGTAAACGGAAAAAATGGGGATTTACCTATCTATAGATCTCAATTTGCTATTGGAAACAGAGTTACAGGATTGCTAAGCTATGAAATAAAATGGGCAAAAGAACACCTAAAGACTACCGTTTCTTTATTCTATGAAGGAATTAACGGAGCTCCATATTCTTATATTTATGGTTCTAATGGAGGTAATTTGCTTCTTAATGACGATAGCAGTGACAATGCATTAATCTATGTTCCAAAAGATAGAAATGATATAAATCTTGCAGCTAATTACAACGGTTTGACCGCCGAATACCAGTGGCAATTATTAGATAGATTTATTGAAAATGATCCTTATCTAAGAACAAGAAGAGGTCAGTATGTAGAAAGAAATTCTAACAGAACTCCTTGGTCTAATGTGATCGACTTGAGAGTTTTACAAGATTTTTCTCTTAACTTCGGAAAATCAAAGCAAAATTTTCAATTGTCATTTGATATCTTCAACCTAACCAATTTATTGAATAAGAAATGGGGGCTTAGATATAACAACCAAAACACCAATACAAGCTTCTTCTCTCATCGTTTGATTGATGTAGTAGGAATGACCAATAATGGTGATGGAACTTATACTCCTACTTTCGGTGTAAATGCGGATAACGTAAGTACCAGAGCTATTGACCAGTACAATAACTCAGGTGTATCTAGTTCTATTTGGCAAATGCAATTAGGGATAAGATATTTCTTTAAATAAAAATCACCATCATGAAATTATATAAAACAAAATCTCAAACTTTCAATTATAGAAACTCTTCAAAAATAAAAACAATGGGTAAGAAAATATTTTCATTAGCAGCATTACTTTCAGGTTTGTTATTTATTACTAATTCTTGTGACAATAATGATGCAAGTAATGAATTGCAAGTATCAAGAGTAAATTATGTACATGCAATACAAAACGTAAAAAGCGGTACTTCTACTACTGCAACTAATAATAACGTTAATCTTTTGGTTGATGATATAAAACTGAATTCTACTGCTTTTGGTCCTAACACGCAAAGAGGATATACCAATGTAGAAAGCGGCGAAAGAAAAATTCAGGTTCAAAATATTGTATCTACCAATTCACCTGCTACTGTACCATCTTTGGTAGATTATATTAATACGAAATACACTTTCGGGGCTTTCAAAAATTATACTGTTTTTGCGGCAGGTAATGCTAATAATAATACTGCACCTATGACAACGGAAGCAGTTGTTGTAGAAGACGATCTTACTACGCCACAAGCAGGAAATTATAGAATACGTTTTGCTAACATGATTTCAGACTCAGATCCTGTTTCTTTAGATATTGCGCCTGTTTATACAGCATATGTTAAAAGTACAAATTTACCGGTAAGTCCTGCTGAAACGTTGGTGGATACTTATACCAATTTGTTCACAAACATAGCTTACAAACAAGTAACAAGTTTCAGTGAAAAAAACTATAATGTAGGTACTGTTCCTGCACATACAGACCCGAATAAATATTACAAAGCAACGGGTACGTTTTCTTTGAAGCAATATTCCGGAGCTACTGTTCTGAAAACAATTACAACAACTTCCCTTGCACCAAGCCGTAATTTTACTTTTATGGGTAGTGGTGTGAAAGCATCTGCAAATGGAACACTATTAACAAACTAAAAATTTGTTTACTTATTTAAAATATAACTGCTTCTTTATAGAAGCAGTTTTTTTATCTTTGTTCTTCAAAAATTAAATTATGGAAATTCACAATATCTTTTTGCATGCACATCGTGGTTTTGCTTATTTGGAACTTTTGCTTGTAGTTATATTTTTAATTGCGCTTTTTTTAGTTTTTTTCAGTAATTCAGGAGTAATTACAAAGCTTTTAAGAAAGTCTACACTTTTTGTAATGATTTTCTTTCATATTCAGTTTTTAATAGGAATTGTAATGCTTTTTCTGACATCAGGTTTTATGGATACAGTCAATGAAATCGGAATGGGTGGTTTAATGAAAAACGCAGCATTACGATTTACCTATATTGAACATCCTTTTTCTATGCTTATTGCTGCTGTTCTTATGACTATTGTAAACAAAAAAGTAAAGAGTAATGAAAAATTGCCAATGAGCGTTGTAGCATTAAGTATAATAGTTTTGGCTTTAGTAGGATATGCATTACCTTGGGCGAAAATTTTCGGTTAAAACTTTAAATCAAGTATCAATAATTAATTATCACTTATAAATGAAAGTAGCAGTTGTGGGAGCAACCGGAATGGTTGGTCAGGTTATGTTAAAAGTTTTGGAAGAAAGAAATTTTCCGGTTACAGAACTTATTCCGGTAGCTTCGGAAAGATCTGTAGGAAAAAAAGTGATGTATAAAGGTAAGGAATTCGAAATCGTTTCTATGCAAACAGCTGTTGATCTGAAACCTGAAATTGCTATTTTTTCGGCAGGCGGAAATACTTCCTTAGAATGGGCACCGAAATTTGCAGAAGTAGGAACTTTCGTAGTAGACAATTCTTCTGCATGGAGAATGGATCCTACAAAAAAATTGGTAGTTCCGGAAATCAATGCTGATGTGCTTACCAAAGAAGATAAAATTATTGCAAATCCGAATTGTTCCACCATTCAGTTGGTAATGATACTCAATCCTTTGAATAAAAAATACGATATCAAAAGAGTAATTGTATCTACATATCAATCGGTTACGGGAACAGGAAAAGATGCAGTGGATCAATTGAATGCCGAAACAGAAGCGTCAGTAAAAGGTGATAGTAAAAAAAATATCAACAAAGTATATCCATACGAAATTTTCAAAAATGCGCTTCCGCAGTGTGATGTTTTCGATCAGGACGATTACACTAAAGAAGAATTGAAACTAATGCGGGAACCGAAAAAAATTATGGGAGATGATTCCTTTAGTTTGACGGCAACAGCAGTGAGAGTTCCGGTTCAGGGAGGTCATTCAGAAAGCGTGAATATTGAATTTGAAAATGAATTTGATCTGGATGAAGTTCGCAAAATCCTCTCCGAAACTCCGGGAGTACTAGTAATGGATGATGTTAAAAATAAAATTTATCCGATGCCTTTATATTCCGAAGGAAAAGATGAGGTTTTTGTAGGAAGAATCAGAAGAGATTTTTCACAACCCAAAACATTGAATTGCTGGATTGTAGCAGACAATCTCCGGAAAGGAGCTGCAACCAATGCAGTGCAGATTGCTGAATATCTCGTAGAAAACAAAATTGTATAAAATTAAATGCTCGCTTTTAGTGAGCATTTTTTAATTATTAGAGTGGTCAAACATTTAAGATTTTAATATCCAAACAAATCATGACAACCAAATCTTCATCAGAAAAAAAGAATTATGCTTTTCAAAGGAATATTGCCATTTTTGGAATCATTCTTTTTTTAGGAAAACTTCTTGCATGGCGATTAACTAATTCAGATGCTGTGTTTTCAGATGCTATGGAAAGTATTGTAAATATCATTGCTGCTTTCATGGGACTATATTCACTATATGTTGCGGCGAAACCAAAAGATGAAGACCATCCTTACGGACATGGAAAAGTAGAATTCATTACTTCAGGAATTGAAGGTGCATTGATTATTTTTGCGGGAAGTGTCATCATTATAGAAGCTATTGATTCCCTGCTTAGCAAAAATATTTTGAAAAAATTAGACTGGGGAATGGCAATTGTAGCCGCAACAGCAGTGATAAATTATGTATTAGGCTATATTTCTTACAAGAAGGGAATTAAGGAAAATTCTCTTGTTTTACAAAGTTCAGGAAAGCATTTGCAAAGTGATACCATTACAACAGCTGGAGTGGTGATTAGTTTGATAATTGTTTATTTTACTAAACTCTATTGGCTGGATGCAGCTGTTGCGATAGTTTTTGGAGGATACATCATGATTGTTGGGTATAAAATTATACGAAAATCGTTGAGCGGAATTATGGATGAAGCAGATATAGAAATGCTGAAAAGACTTTCAAAATTTTTAAATGAAAACCGACAGTTCAAGTGGATTGATATTCATAATATGAGGATACAGCAATTTGGAAGCGGATTACATATTGATGCGCATCTTACGCTTCCTTGGTATTTTGAACTTCGTGATGCTCACAATGCAATGGAGGAATTAATTAAATTAATTGTAAAAAACACGGAAAGAAATGTAGAGTTTAATTTTCACATGGACGATTGCAAACCCATTTCTTGCGAAATTTGTCAGATATTTGAATGCCCGGTTCGTGAAAGAAAATTTGCAGGAAAAGTAGATTGGAATGAGGAGACCATTACGCAACCGAATAAGCATACAGTTGAAAATTTATAAAAACAACGGGGTTAAATCTGTCCAACATTCAGGGAGACTTACACAGTCCCTACACAAAAAAGATATTGACGTGATTAAAAACCTGCTCAGTGCATACATCCTGAAAACAGATCTGCAGGAAAAATTGAAAAAGTAAAAAGCAAATAAATTAGATAATCCTATTTCTCGGATTGCAAAGGGGTATTTAACATAATGGATAGCAGCTCTTTAAAATAAAAAAACCTCGCAAATTGCGAGGGTTTTGTTTTATCTACCGGTACGAGAGAGACGCTAGCGTGAGCTTGGAGAGGATTAATTGATTGTTATTGTTTTGGCACATATATTTTTGCAATCTTCATAAAAAATAGATTTCATACTGCTTCCCCAAATTAATTTTCCATTAATTACAATTGATTCGCTTTCTTCAAGATCAGCTGTACGCTCATCATAATATTTTAATCTTTTAATAAGAGTTAAATTATATTTCTTTCCTAAAATAATAGGATTATTATATAATTTACATGCTCTTTTAGGCTTAACAAAAATTCCCTCTCCCTCTTTATTTCTAAAGTAGTATACATATACTTTTTTCAGTTTTGCTATTTTATAAAACTCAACATTTGTGACAAGAGTATCTTTTTTGCTAATGGTTTGAGCATGACTAAACAATCCTGTAGCAAGTAAAATAAAAGAAAGTAAAATTTTCATCTTTTCTTATTAAAATTAGTAGTAAAATTACCAAGAACAATTTTTTCACCTGTTTTTGTATTTACAAGTGTTTTCATCATTGTTACAGATTCTAATCTATTTCCTGAAAAATTTCTTGATCCTGAAGATTCTATTTTATAACCATCTTTTGCTGTCAAATCTTTATTACGAGGATCAAGTCTGTTTGCTTCTTTATGTGCATAATTATAAGCTTCGCTTTTTCCAACAGCAGGTTCACTGCCAGAATATTTTTGAGCTCCCACATAGACTTCAAGGGCTTCATGTAACATAGCTACCCCATTACCTGTTTTAACAGCTTTATCAAAATTTCCTAATACTTCTGGATTCACAATGTTTGTTGCAATAGTTTTGCCTTCAACTTCTTTACTTCCATGAAAAGCACCTCCGTTGTATGTTGTATTTTCATCTATTAAAAAATCATCATCTGTTTGTAAAACAACCGTTATGCATTCATCTTTTGTGGCTTGGAGAAACCTAGAAGATGCTTCATTTTGTTGTGCGCCTTCTACTTCAGTAGCTGTGATTTTTCCATTGTTATCCATTGATAAATTAAGCTGTCCTTTAACAGAGCTTTGAAGTTGGTTGAGTGTTTCCTGTCTTTGTTCAAAATTACCTCGGATAATAATATCCTTATTTGACATTCCATCCGGATCAATAAAACGCATTGGATTATTGTAAGCGTAAGTGTAAGTACTCCATCTTCGGGAAGTTTCAGCGAGTGGATCAATAGTAAACCAACGTCACAAGTCCGCCATATACATTCTCGCCCCAAAATCATACATTACCGTCTCTTGCAATTCCTTACCATTGTACTTGTAGTTAAAAGCCGTTCCCTTTGCATCATACGCAGAACCATAGTAGCTGTAGAAATTCATCCCGAAAGGATAGTAGTCATTTCTATCCAGAATGTCAATCGTATTGGTGGTTGTATTTTTAGCGTAGCTCTGTCTCACGTTTCCAAGATGGTCTTTGTACTGATAAATATACTGCTTTTTCTTAAAATCATAAAATCCTTCCGC